>JAWOHI010000083.1:0-12684 GCA_046485255.1 Bacteroidales bacterium | reverse complement strand
CTATCTTGAGCGGATCCGGTTCATTCCGCTGGAACCGCATCCGGGATCGCTGTTTGCCCAGGCAGACAAGATGCTTCTCGAGGGGGGCGACCTGTTTATCCTTGACAAGACGCTTAAGGCGTTACTCTGTTTTGACACCACCGGCCGCTTTCGGTACCGGATCCAGCGGGTCGGTCAGGGCCCGGGTGAATACCCCGAATTGAATGGTTTTTGGATCAGGCCCGATAGGGATGAACTGTTTCTCCACTGCCGGATGCCTCCTAAAATCCTGGTATTCGACCTGGAGGGCAACTTTTTGCGCGAAACGGCCGCAGACCACGGTGCCCAGGAGATGGTTGGCCTCGGGGAGGGTTTGAGCGCCGGTTTCTCGATCCTGAACAGCTATTCCCGGCGCGACTCGGTTGTTCCCGGGATCTTCCTGATACGGGAGAACGGATCGTTCATCCGGCAGGTGAAAAGGATCGGGGAACGAACCGTTTACTGGACCTTTGGGTACCAGCGACATTGGGAACCTTTTGAGGGGGGCGCCCTGGTTCTGAGCCAGAGCGACACCGTCTATCACGTCGGGCCTGATGGCCGGGTATCGATCGATTTCACCCTGGATCCGGGGCCGATGAGAATGCCTGATGAGATCAGGAGGGTCCCTTTCAACAGCGCGGGGGCTGAGGATGTTTTTCGCGGCGCTCATATGCAGGCGAAGGACCAGCTGGTTGCCTTCGGGCCCATCCGCCTCTTCTGGTTCACCAGGGAGAACCAGCAGTTTTTCGCACTGATCGACAAACGATCGGGAACGGGACACTACTCCCAGGCGATCCAAAACAGCCTGTGCCTTTTTCCAACAGTCTTCCCGGGAGGCTCCGGGCATCAGGATGAGCTGGCAGGGATTTACAACCTGGATGTGATCTGGCTGCTCAAGGAGAGCCTGGAATCAAGCCGGGCCGAGCACCCAGGCAACCGGGCGCTGGATGAAGTTGAGAAGATCATCGGGGAGGCGATTGCCAACGACCGGCCAATCGTCTATATCGCAAACATCAAGAAAGAGTGGATTAAATAAACCTTAAATCGAAATGATGAAATACCAGATTAAATTATGGATGGCTACTGCCGCAATACTGGCTTCAGGAGTACTAACCGCTGTTTTGGCCGACGAGGATCCGCCTAAAACCGAAGTCCTGAACGGCCTGGGGTGGCAGAAGAACAGCTGCCTCTCACGCAAGCTTTATATGGATCCTGTTAAGCTCCACGTAGATATGAACGTGGATGTCACACAAAATATCCTTGGCAGTCTCACTATCGACACCCAGGTCAGGGTGATCGAGTGCTGCTCCTCCTGTGGCGAGGAGCACGCCTGGTGTAATTTTGAGGCAGACCACGAAGGGTGTTGAGGCCCGGCGGCGCGTGGGGTGATCTGTTGGATCATCCCACGCCTGCCACGGGCTTTTTCCTGTCCTGATGCCGGTACACCGCCCAATACACCAGTGGAAGGATGTAGATGCTCACCAGGGTACCGATGGTCATACCACCCATAATAGCCAGGGCGAGAGGCTTTTGAAGATCAGTGCCGAGCCCCTTGAAGAAGAGGAACGGCAGAAGCCCAAGCACGGTGGTCAGGCTGGTCATAATTATCGGCTTCAGCCTTCGCCTCCCCGCGATATGAACCGCCTCGAGTACGTTGTGGCCAGCCGCACGGGTTCGGTTGATCGTGTCGATCTTGAGGATGGAGTCGTTGATGATGATCCCCCCCATCACGATGATGCCGATGGCGGACATCAGGTTGAGGGTTTCACCGAAAATCCAGAGCATAAAAAGCGCCCCTGCTATGTCGATGGGGAGTTCGAGCAGCACGATCAGGGGCTGCAGGAACGACTCAAACTGGGCCGCCAGGATGAAAAAAAGCAATACCAGGGAGATAAGCAGCACTACAGACAACTCTTTCATCAAGGTTCTCTGAGTGAACCAGGAACCGGTAAAATCAGCCTGAAGGGTCAATGAATTTTTCAAGGCCGACCGGATCTTGCTGATGACCTGCCCCACATCGGCCGCGTCCGACTTCATCTCGAGCGGCACATACTCCCCATTTCGGGAGGCCCGGATCGTCTTGTACTGCTGCTCGTGTCCGAGGGTAACAAACGCCGAGAGGGGATATTCAGTGCCTTCGCCATTTCTCACAAAAGTCTGATTGACAATATCAACCACCGGTTTCCGGCTATCAGCCAGGAGGATGGGAATGAACTTCTGATAGGTTTTCAGGATGCCGATCCGCTTCTGGTTAAAGGCTTTCTGTAGTTTATCGGTGAGTTCGGCAAAGGAAACCTGGTATAAAATCAATCGTTCCGGGTCGACTTCGATGACGATCTGGTCGTTCACCGGCACGGGCAGGAACTCCAGGTTCTCAGCAAAGGCCAGGGAGTCGGTGAATCGCCACACCTCCGCCAATGAAGGCTGCTCCTGGCCTTTCAGGCTGGTGAGCCTGGTCAGCAGCAGGGGGATATCATCCGAAAAAATGGCTTCGAAGATGTTCTCCGGCTTATGAAATGAGACCCTGGCCACCGGGTAGCGACTGGTTATCAGGTCCCTGACCCTGCCGGCAAGCGGCCCGACGGAGTCGGGATCGGCCACCCTCAAATAAACCTCCGATTCCGAAGAGGTTCGGTCGGCCTGGCGGTTCAGGATGAATTGCTGCTCGCCGATCATTGAGGAGTACTGCAGGAGCGAATCAGGCAGGCCCTTCACCAGCCGCCCTACGCGGTGGGCATTTTCTTCCACGTGGATGGGCTCGTTCCAGTCGATCCGTGCGATCAGTTCGGTCTGTTTGATCTCCGGAAAGCGGCTGATCCCGATCTTTCGAGCCAGCGGATAGATGGCCAGCAGGAGCAGCAGGGCTGCCGGAAGATAGATCCACCGGTAGTTGAATACGTGGTGGAAGGAGCGGTCATAGGCCTTCTCATAATCGATCGCGTTGATCTTGCTGAGGATACGGTTGGAAGCTGCCCGGGGCCTTCTGATGTAAAACAGCCGGAACAGGGTCGGCACCAGCGTGATCGACACGAGGAAGGAGGCCGCCAGGCCCACCGCGATGGCGATCGCCTGATCATAAAAGAGCGCGCCGGATATGCCGCTAAGAAAAACGAGCGGGACAAATACGGCACAGGTAGTCAGGCCCGACGAGATCAGCGGCCGGATCACCTCGTTGGTGCCGTGAATGCAGGCTTTATGGATCGTCTCCCCCTTTTTGAGGTATTGATTGATGTTGTCGATCACGATGATCGAGTTGTCGATCATCATCCCTACCGCCAGGATGAGGCCCGAAAGGGAGATGATGTTGATGGAAATGCCGAACAGGTAGAAAAACAGGAGGCAGATGACCAGTGAAACCGGGATGCTGAACGCGATCAGGACGGGCGAGCGGAGGTCTTTCAGGAACAGGAACATCACCACCATTGCCAGGAGGGCTCCAAAGAGCAAGCTCTGCCCCAGGTTGCTGATGGAATAGGTCAGTATCCGCGTTTGGTCCTTTTCGATTTCAAACTCCAGGTGGGGATAATCCTGCCGGTAGGATTGAAGCATCTGTTCCAGGCTGCGTTTCAGGTCGGCCATCCGCGAATCGGCCTGCTTGATGATGGAAAGGCAGAGGCTCTCCTTTTGGCGGTTGAGGAAGATGCCCCTCCGCTCCTGCGGCCTGACCTCCAGCTCCGCCAGCTCCCGCAGCCTGACCAGCCGCTCGCCCCGGCCAATATAGAGGTTGGCCACGTCCTCGGTGTTACGAATGTAATTAGAGAACTGAATATGATACTGATAGTAACCGTCCCTGACCATCAGGTTGCCGATGGTGGCACTGCTACCTTCCAGGGCTGACAGGATGTCCTGGTCGGTGAGCCCGAGGCTTCTCATCTTGTCGTTATCCGGCCGAATGATCAGTTCGGGGTCGACGGCACCCGACAGGTCCACCATCGCCACCTCGGGAAGCTGTTCGATCCTGCGGAGGATGACTGATTTGATGAAATCGCTGGTCTCCAGAATGCGGGTCGGATCGGGATCATCCTCTTTGAGGGAGATCATTAAATTGAATACCGGGATATCCGTTGCCGAGGCCTTCACCACCCGCGGCCTGTCGAGGCTGCGCGGCAGGCTGTTCATCGCATCGTCGATCTTCTCGTTGCATTCGACATAGGCATAGTTAATGTCGGTCCCGTGGGTGAATTTCATCCGGATGATGCCGTAGCCATCGCGCGTTTCGCTCTCGATATCCTCCAGGTGAGCCACCTGGAGCAGTTGGTTTCGCAACGGTGTGATGACCGTCTGTTCCATCTCCCTGGCCGGAATGCCCTGGTAGGTCGACTGGATCGTGATCTCCGGAATATCGATGTCCGGCATCAGGCTGACCGGAAGGCGGAACAGGGTGATCAAGCCGAGAAAAATGACCGCCAGGAAAGTCATTATTACTGCTATTGGCCGGTGTATCAAGAAATTTACCATTTACCTTTTACCATTTAAGGGTGAAGGCCGCTTGGGCTACTGGAACTGGATGTCGGCATCGTGGGCGAGGTTCAGGTTTCCCTTCGTAATGATCGTATCCCCGGGTTTAAGGACTCCCGTGAGGACGTTGATGGTATAGCCGAAGGAGTTTTCCAGCACGGTCTCCACATAGTTCCAATAGGAGCGGCCGTTCAGGAGGCTGAAGACCACCTGCCTGTTGTTGCGCAGCACCAGGGCCTCCTTGGGAACGATCAGGCAACCGGGAACCTGGTAACGGATGAAAACCTTGACATTCATCCCTTCGACAAGGACATTTTTCGAATTGGCAATCAGGGCCTTAACCTTGACAAGGCCACGTTCATCAATCAATGGATTGATCTCGGCAATGCGACCGGGGAAGGCCATCGAATCGAGGGAATAGGGATGGGCGCTGATATCCATCCCGACTGACAGGCGGAACATTTCCGACTCCATCACCGGAAAAACCACGTCGAACTCGCGATCATCAATGACCAGGCAAAAGGGCTTGTCGGCCGGCGGCAGGTTGCCGGCCTTGGCTTCCAGGTTGGCGATCCGGCCATCGAAAGGGGCCACCAGGCGGGTCATTTCCATCTGGATCTCGGCATTTCGAAAGGCCAGCTCGGCCTCCGCAAATCCCGAAATGACATTGAACATCCGGAGCGTCTCGGGCTTCAGGCTCCCCAGGTCGATATCGAGATAGCCCTGTCCGATCAGGTCTGAAGCCCTCTGCCGGCGAGCCTTCTCGAGGCGGATGACTGCCTCCTCCAGGTTGATCCTCTCGACTTCGTTCTCCAGTTCGGCAAGCAGGTCCCCCTGTTTTACCCACGATCCGTTTCGAACGGGGATCATTGCGATCCGGCCCGTTTTCCTGAAGCTCAGGGAGACCTTGCGGCGGGCTTCGAGGCGGCCGTTACTCACCAGTTCGACCGGGAAATGTCCGTAGCCAACGGGGGTAACCTCCACACTCACCGGGTCGGCCTTGGCCGTGATATCGCCCAGCTGGTTTCCTAATTTCTTGTCGGGCCGCTTCTGGCACCCGCTCAATCCGGACAGGCCGGTCAGCAGGAGAAAGATGATCAATAACTTATTCATTTTTATAAAATTACCCAATGTTATCAAAAAGTGATTCGTTCATTCCCGAGTCTCCCCCGTCTTTTTTTCAGTGGCAGGAAGGCAGGGAGGAAAACCAGGATGGCCAGGACCGAAAAGAGCAGTCCGCCCATCGTTCCGGCCGCCAGGGCGAACCAGAAGACCTCATCCTGGCCTTCCGCGATGAAAGGCACCAGGCCAAGCACCGTGGAAAGGACGGTCAGGGTGATCGGCACGATCTTTCCATTAAAGGCCTTCAGGTAGAGCCGCCCAAGCGGCACTCCCCGTGCCGCAGTCCGGGCAAACTGGTTGAAATCGTTCAGGATATAGAGGGCGGCATTGACGACGATGCCGCTTAACAAGACAAAGGAAGCGAATCCGCCCTGGTCGAAGCTCAGGTTGAACAGGAAGAACGTGAGGAAGACGCCGACAAAAGAGACCGGGATAATCAGGACCACCGCCAGGGGTTGAGTCAGGGATTCAAGGAGGATCGCGGTGATGAAGTAGATGATGGCGATGACCATCAGGATCAGGAAGAATTGGCGGTTGGCCTCCCGTTGCCAGTAACGGTAGCTGGTCTCCCTGATCGAATACCCGACTGCCAGGCGGGGTGTCATTTCGTCGACGACCGCCTGACGGTGCATCTGAGCCAGTTTGGAGGCCCCGTTGAACTCATACTCGACGATGAGACGGTATTGCTGGTCCTCCTTGGCGATGGATTTATTGACCCCCTCCTTTTGCAGATGGCCCAGGCTGGTGAGGCTGATCATCGCCTCGTCGGGGTTGATGGGGGTATTTCCCATCATCCAGATATCGAAGCGGTCCGATTGGGTTGAGCGGAATCGCACAGGCTCAGTTGCCTGATTGGCGAAAATATGGGTTTCCGGGCTCTGCCGGATGGAGTATCCCTCAAGCCAGGCGTAAATGCCGGCCGGGGTCAGGTTTTTCATCCTAAGGGTTTCGGGGTCCATTGAGATCACGTACTGGAACAGGGGATCGCGCTGCCAGCTCCTTTCGCTCATTATGTATGCCTTGCCGGCGCGGGGGTGCTCCAAAACCCGGTTCCTGACCATTTCCGCATAAGCCATCAGGTCCTCATAATGGTATCCGAACAATTCGATCTGCCATTGTCCCACCGACTCCGAGAGGGAGTTGCTGAAGTACTGCCCCACCCCCTGGACGGACCAGTCGGCCCCGGTGTTTTTATTGGCCAGGTCATTAAGCTGGCTATAAAGGATATAGGGAAAAGCACCCTGCTCATATTCCGGCTTGAAGGTGATATTGACGGTGCCGCTGCGGTAGCTGGTGATGGAAGTCCTAAACTGGTCAATTTGCTCATAACCCGACAGATACCTTTCCACCTCAACCATCAGGTCGTTCATTTGCATCAGGGTGGCTCCCTGCGGCAGTGCCGCCCTCACCATAATGGCTGTCCGCTCGGGGGTCCGGTATTGGTAGCGCTCATAAACCTTCGTGCTAAAGATCCGCAGGGTACCGCCGAGCACCTTGTCCAACACGGGCTTTATTTTCTGCACATAGGACTCGCTGGCGAGCGTCGACCGGTAGAGCCGGTGATACCACGCCTCCCCCTCCATTCGGGTGGGCAACTTGTTCACGGGCAAGCCGAACAGCAGGATGGCCAGAAGGATGAACGCCCATCGAAAACGCTGCTCAAAGCGGATAAAGCGTTCGTAGAACCGGCTGAAGGCCACTATGCGCCTTCGATTGCGCAATTTCCGGCCTTTCCTCTTTCTGTTCATTCCAATCAGCTCCATCAGCGAGGGTACCAGGAACAGGGCCACCGCCAGTGAGACAAACAAGCTCGCTATCAACACATAAGAGAAATCCCTCAACTGCAGCCGGGTCGTCTCACCCAGGAAACGGATGACTGACAGGGCACCGATGGTGGTCAATGTAGCGGCCAAAATGGCCAGAAACACCTTCCGGTTGCCCCTGGTCCGCAGGTGATCCACCATCACGATGGTATTGTCGATTATGATGCCCAGCGAGACCGTGATCCCGGCCATCGAGTAGAGGTTGATTTCAAGTTTGAAGACATAATAGAGGATGACAGATATTAACAAGTTGGCAATCAGACTGATAAATATGACCAACAGATACCGGAGCTGTCGGCTGACCAGCAGCACGAAGAGCAGCAGAATGGTAAAGGAGAGGATGGTCCGTCGTGCAATTTTGAAGAGCTCCTCACGGACGAAGCGAGTTGAATCTTCAGCGAGTAGAAGCTGATACCCATCCGGGAAATCGGCTTCCAGCTCCCCGATTGACCTTTTGACCTGATCCGCCACCCGCAGGCTGTTGGCCTCCTTTTCGGCCACGAAGACGAGGTTGATCGTATTGTTTCCGTTGATCCGGTAGTAACCGGAGGGCTCCTGTTCGCGGTAGCGCACCCGGCAGAGGTCGCTGATCCGGAAAAGCCTTCCCCCGGCTGTGGCGACAGGAACTGACTGCCAATCCCGGTCGGTTTCGCGGTCGGTTCGGAGTATGATGGGCGTAGGTGACTGCTCCCTCGGGTTTCCCCCGGTTCGAAAACCCATTCCGATAATCTCTCTTGAGAACCAGAAGTGGAGTGCCTGGACTATCTGCTGTCTGGAGATCCCGAGCGTCCGAAGATGGTCCTGATCGTATTCCAGTTCCCATTCCATAGGCATTGCTCCCCAGATCCTGATCTTGTACAGTCCGGGAATATCGGATAACCTGGGTTTAATGAACTCTTCGGCGTATTGCTGGATCAATATTGGGGTAGCCGGGGCGTTGAGGGTATAGGTGAGGAGGTATTTCTCCTCCGATTCCTGCCGGTAAGCCGATATGGACGGGTAGCTGCAGCCGGATGGGAGGCGCGGATGGAGTTCGCGGATCAGGGAGGCCACCTCGAAGCGCATCGCGTCCATATCCGCTTTCCGGTCAAACTCGAGGGTTACGCTGCCCCTGCCGGTCAGCGACAAGGATTCGATGCGGGTCACCCCGCGAATGGTGTTCAACAGCCCTTCCAGCGGGGCGGTGATCTCCTGTTCAACCAGCCTCGGCGGCGCGTTTGACCAGGAAAATGAGACGGTTAAAGCAGGCCTTGTCCGGGTTGAAACCAGGTGGACCGGCAGACGGGGGATAAGCGCCGCTCCGATTATCATCAGGATCAGCGCAACAACCAGGATGGAGAATGCAGGGGTCCGGGAAGGGTTTGACATACCTCGCTAAAAAGCCAATACCATCTGTCGGGGACAATCAAGTCCCTAAGGTAGCAAACCCGTTTAAATACTCAACGGTTAATCTTGTGAAAAAACTTCCTGGTCACCCGGTAAATGGCCTGGTTGAAATCCTCTTTCAGCTCATCCAGTGCCTGAACCAGCTCAAGGCCGTCTTCGCTGAGCCTGGTATGGCCACCCTCCTTCCCTCCCCTGGCCGTCTCCACCAAGGGAAAGCCGAGCAGTCCGGCAGCCTTCTTCAGGTCGCCCCAGGCTTTTCGATAGCTCATACCCAGGCTGTTGGCAGCGGTGGTCAGCGACCCGGAATTCTCAATGGCCTTTAGCAGCCGGATGAGCTCTTCGTCAACGACCCTTCCGGCCGACCGGTTTTCGAGCCACACCGTGTAGTGCAGGAACGTATCGTAATATTTTGATCCCCGTGGACCTGCCATCCCATTCCTGATCAGTGGTAAAGACAGCGGTAGGAGGTATCCTCGGCCACCTTCACCTTGAATTTCACATTCTTTTCCACCCGGAAAGTTTCAAATTCCCGATAGTCTTTCCACTCCTCCTCGCCAGGCAGCATCACGCTCATCAGGCCGGAAGTAACGGTCATATATTCCACCGAGGTGGTCCCGAAAACATACTCACCAGGAGCCATCACCCCAACCGTGGCAGGCCCGTCTTCGGTCTTGAAGGAGATCGATTTCACCAAGCCGCCAAAATATTCATTGACTACAAACATAGGGTTTGATTTTGGCCAAAGATAGTAAAAAGGGGGATTAGGGGCACAAGGGCACGGGGGCACGGGGGCACGGGGGGTTATTTGCGGATGAAGCGGACGGCGGTGGCCTTGAAACTGGCCCAGATGGTATCGCCAACTTGCAGGGCGAGGCGGCTGGCGCCTTCAGGGGTCACCAGGGCGCACAGGGGGATCCCTGCATTTATGATGACCTCGATTCCGTGGGATGATGGGTGAAGGTCGGCAATAGTGCCGCAGAAGTTGTTTGCGGCGCTGGTGTCGACCGGGTGGCGCGACAGGAAGATGGCCTCTTCGGGGATGATCAGGTAACCCTGGCGGGCGGGCTTATGCAGCTCAATGGTTATCGGTGTTCCATTGTCAGCCAAGGCGATCGATGTTCCTGATTCCCTTTGTTCGCTGATGGTTACGCGGATGAAATTCTTAATGCCCGTGAAACTGGCGGTGAACGTGTTAACCGGATTCCGTAGCACTTTCTCGGCTGGTCCTTGCTGAATCAGGACTCCATTTTCCATAATTCCGATATGGGTGGCCAGGGTCAGGGCCTCCTGATAATCGTGGGTGACGTGGATGATGGTCAGGCCTCCCCGGTTAAGGTTACGCAAAACCGAGCGGATCTCTTTGCGGATGCGGGTATCGAGCGCCGTAAGGGGTTCATCAAGCAATAGACATTCAGGTTGCGTAGCCAGGGTCCTCGCCAGCGCCACCCGTTGTCGCTCCCCCCCAGAGAGTGTAGCCGGGTAGCGCCCTATCAGGTGAGAGATTTCGAGCCTGGCCGCCAGACCCCTAGCCGCAGGTTCGAGATCTTGGCGACTCATCCTTCTCATTTTCAAAGGATAAGAAATATTTTCCCGAACGGTTAAATGGGGGAACAGTGCCAGATCCTGAAAAACCAGTCCAAAAGGCCTGGCCTGGATGGCCAGATCCTGAACCTCTACCCCGTCCACGATGATCCGGCCGGAATCGGCCTTCCGGATTCCCGCCAGGATCTCCAGGAGCAGCGACTTACCGGATCCCGAATCACCCAGGATGACGGTATAACTCCCCCGTTCGATGGTCATCGTGATGCCGCGGAGGGTGAAGTTTCCGACCGTTTTAGCGATGTTTTCCAGCTGGATCATTGGTTCGTCGATTGACAAGTACTCGCAGGAGTATGAAAAAGATCAGGCAAACCAGCACGAAAAGGGCAGCCACCGGCCGGGAGTACTTGAGTCCGAAGGCGCCGAAACGCTCATAGATCAGCACCGGCGTGACCATCGGGTGGTAGGCAATGATTACGATCGCCCCGAATTCACTTAACCCCCTTGAGAACATCATCACCATCCCGGTAACGATGCTGCGGCCGGCGAGGGGGAGGCTGACCGTCAGGAAGGTACGCAGGGGCGAGGCTCCCAGGCTCATCGCGGCCAGCTCCAGCCTGACAGGGACATTCGCGAATCCATCGCGCGCCGATTGGATCAGGAAGGGTACGCTCACAAAGGCCATGGCAATCCCGATACCGAGGGGATGCCCAACAAAATCAAGCCCTATCGACGACGCCGCGCGGCCCAGCCAGGTTTCGCGCGAAACGAGCCCCAGGAGGGCAATGCCGGCCGCCGAATGGGGAATGACCACCGGCAGGTCGACGATCGACTGGATGATCTCCCGTCCCCGGAAGGAGGTTCTCGCCAGCCAGTAGGCCAATGGAACCGAACCGATGGCGAACACCAGGGTGGTGGCGAAAGAAATGCCCAGAGTCAGAACAATACTATTGGTAACCTCCTGGTCTTGAACTGTTTCAAAAAACTCAACCGGACTGGTCTTGATGAACAATCCGGCCAAAGGGGCGATGATGAACAGCAGCACCAAGCCCCCTAAAAGGGCAAAAACAAGGGATAAGCCTGAGCGATTCATCCGGAGAGGCCATTTCTTAAGGCCACTAATGTACTGATCATTGAATTAAACGGATACCGGTAATCGACTTAATCGCGCGGTCGGAAAAGAAATCTGCTGTAAAGAGACAGGAGAAACGCCCGGCTCCCTCGTAATTGTTCTGGTCGATGAGGATCACCCCTTCGCCGTCATTGCGGTTCATCAGCTCCGACCAGGACATCGAACAGCGATAGCCGTCAATCGCAGAAACAACGAACAAGCCATTCCGCAGGCGGTCGGTTGATACCGGCAACCTTCCTTCAATCAAATCCTTCAGCCAGGAACCGTGAAATGTGGTGACCCCGTGTATTCCCATTCCCCGGCCGTAAAAGACCTGATCGTAATCGACCGGCTTCAGGCTGGTTGGCAATTTCGTAAAGGTCTGCCGGTCGGTTTCCGATAAGGTTAGCTCCATCTCATCCGCCCACATTTCGGCCGTTCGGTCGACCGGAATATCCACACGACAACTCCGTATCATAATCCGGGCAGGCTCGGTAATGTTACGGACCGTTACCAGGTCGGGCGCCACGACCAGCTTTCGCTTTTCGGGTAGCGGCCAATGCTCCCCGGTTTTGGACGGGACAATCCTCATAACCCGGCTGGCTATAATAACCTGATGAAGATGAACTGGATAGAAGAGCTCTCCCCAGCTCAGGGTCACCGAATCGCCACCGGAACCATATACGACGACATATTGATCGATGATCGGCGGAAATTCCGTGGCGTTTCTTTTAGAAACCCTCACCTCCTTCAACACGTCGAAAAGGGAGGGGCCATCGTAGCGGTAAGCACCGGTGAACCGGGTCACGCCATCTTCTAACCCAGTCTCCCTGACCAACACCGAATGGGTTGGCAGGGTGCTGAGGTCAACCATCACCTCCTGCTCCACTTCGCCACCTACCAGGATTGTTCCTGGCCCGGGCAATGCGTAAAATGGCTCATTATCATAAAAATCATTGTTTTGATCTGCTGAGTCGCGAACAAAGGCCAGCTGATCCGTCCGGTTTTGGCTGGGCTGCCGGGCAGGTCGGCATCCGAAGAGCGCCAATGCCAAAAAGACAACCACAAACGATGTTAACTTATTCATATACTGATTATTAGAATTGGCAACCTAATCCAACCATCACAAACCGGCCAAGGGAGAGATTACCGTGGCTTTCCAGATAAGTATAATTCGTCAGGTTCTGTCCACTTATAAAAGCCTGGAAACCACCAAATTCTCTCCAG
>JAWOHI010000101.1:0-6825 GCA_046485255.1 Bacteroidales bacterium | reverse complement strand
CCAATCCCAATGCCCTGCTGCTGGCCCAGGCTTGTTTCAACGCCGTCAACCTTGTCGGATGGCCGGAGTCGAGGATAATACTCTCCGAAACAGCCGTATACCTCGCCACGTCACCCAAAAGCAACGCCTCCTATATGGCTATCGAGAATGCCATCGGGGCGGTGCACTGGCATGGCGACCTGCCCGTGCCGCTGCACCTACGCAATGCTCCCACAAGGCTGATGAAGGATCTCGGTTATCACAAGGGGTACAGGTATGCTGGCGCCGGGGGGGTTGCCTATTCCGGATTGGATCCCGTAATCCGCAACCAGCTCGATTGCAAGCAGATCGAGGCGATGAAGGGGTTGGCCTCGGAGAAGGGGCTTTACCTTGAATGGGGTGGCGCCCAGCATATTCCGCGGGATATGACCAACTGGGAGAAGCGCGAACTATTCGATCTGAACCGCATTGCCGCCGAGGAGGCAACCAACCTGGGCGCGAGGATCGTCCGCTCCTGCTCCGGCGGTCTGATGCGCTGGAACCCGGCCAACCCGGCCACAAGACAGCTTCTTGAGGAGATGACGGCCGCCCTGTCAGCCCAGGAGCAGATGCTCCGTGACCACGGGGTCATACTGGCCATCGAGACCCATTTCGAGTTCACCACGTTTGAGCTGCTTCGCGTTTTCCAGGAGCTAGGCGCCCGGCCGGGGGAATGGATAGGCATCTGCCTGGATACGATGAATTTGATGACGATGCTGGAGGACCCGGTTTTGGCGACTGAACGGATCCTGCCCTGGGTGGTCTCCACCCATATCAAGGATGGCGGAATCCTGATAACCGAAAGGGGATTTCAAACCTTCACCGCTCCCATTGGACAAGGAATCATTGATTTCACCAAGATATTCAGCCTGTTAGGATCCATTCAACCGCTTAATCTGAATATCGAGGATCACGGAGGTGAGTTTGACGTGCCCGTCAACGACCCGGTTTTCCGCCGGGAGTTTCCCGACCTGACCGGTCCGGAGATGGACCGGCTGATGCTTCTGGCCCGGGAAACGCGATCCAGAGTGGATGCCGGAACCCTCTCGCCCCTGCCTCGCGAAGAGTGGCCTTCCGTGTGCGAACAACGCCTTGCAGCCGATCTGGCCGAACTGAAAAAAATGGCCTGAAACAGAATGAGACACGAAAAGTTCCGGTTTAAGGAGGCTTCGGAAATCCGGGCTAAAGCCGGCTCATTGGGGGTCGGGCTGCCCTGGTCGGAAGAGGTCAGCCTGCTGCTGAAACCCGCTGAAGTTGGCGGGATACCCGTTCCCAACCGACTCGCCGTCCATCCGATGGAGGGTTTTGATTCGTCGGACGAGGGTGTACCAGGTGATCTTGCCTTCAGGAGGTATGGCCGTTATGCGGCAGGCGGCAGCGGGATGATCTGGTTCGAGGCCTGCTCGGTGGTTCCGGAAGGCCGCTCCAACCCGCACCAGATGATGATTACGCCGGCCACGGTCCCTACATTGAAAAAACTGACCGACCAGGTGCGGCAAACCGCCGAATCCACCTTTGGCAGTGCCCACAGGCCCTTTCTCGTGTTGCAGCTGACCCATTCGGGCCGATACAGCTATGACGGCGGAGTGCCAACGGCAGACGGCGGACCACCGCGGTCTGCGGTCTGCGGTCAGCAGTCCGACTGTGAGATCGACCGCATCCTGGAGGCCTATCAGGAAGCCCTGGCGTTGGCGGAGCGGGCGGGATTCGACGCGGTGGACGCGAAAGCCTGCCACGGCTACCTTTTGCACGAATTGCTGGCTTCGTACGAGAATACGGAGAGCCGCTACGGAGGATCTTATGAAAACCGCACACGCTTTCTGCGTGAAGTTTTCAACACACCCTCCGCCATTATCAAGGCAATGCGTCTGGGGGCCTATGACCTGATCCCCTACCCGCAAGGGTTCGGAATGAAGGCGGATGGCTCCAATGAGATGGAGCTCACTGAAGTGAAACGCTTTATCAGTGAATTTGCCAGCCAGGTACCCCTGTGGAACATCACCGCCGGAATTCCGAGGATCGCCCCCCACGTTGGCCGTCCTTACGATCGCGGCGTTTTCAACGCTCCTCCGCCGGATGAGCATCCGCTCGAAGGGATTGCCCGGCTGATCCGGGTTACGGGCGACCTGCAAGAAGCCTTCCCGCACTTGCAGTTCACCGGAACCGGCTACTCCTGGCTGCGTCACTTCTTTCCTTACGTTGGGGCGGGAGTGCTAAAGGAAGGTTTGGCATCGTTCATCGGTCTGGGTCGCAGTTCGTTCGCCTATCCAGATGCGCCCCGCGACCTGATGGCTACCGGCCGGATCAACCCCAAAAAGGTTTGCGTAACCTGCTCCAGATGCACGGAGATGATGAGGACAGGGGGGCCGGCGGGGTGTGGGGTGAGGGACGGGGAATATATAGAGAAAAGATTAAAGATTAAAGATTAAAGATTAAAGAGGTACCTGCGGAAGAAATTAAAGATGAAAGAGTTAAGATGTAAGCAAGGAGACTTCACTAACCCCAGACTTCACTCTGGGGGTGGTCTCCCATCCGGGGATTACCTATCGGCTGGCGAGTATGAACCGCCTGTCCTTGAAGTCAATACCCTGATCATCGGCTCAGGGGCGGCTGCCCTCAACGCGGCCATCTGCCTTTGGGAGGCCGGAATAAAGGATATTCTCATCGTAACGGAAAAGTGGGGAGGCGGCACCTCCAACAATGCCGGATCGGACAAGCAGACCTTTTACAAGCTCTCCACCGATCCCGGCGTGCCGGATTCGGCGCGTGAGATGGCCCGTGACCTGGCCCGCGGTGGCGCAATGCACGGCGACATCGCCCTGATTGAAGCCCAATACTCGCTTCAGGCTTTCCATCACCTGGTCAGGCTCGGGGTCCCTTTTCCCCACGACCAATACGGGGCTTACCCGGGCTACAAGACCGACCATGACCCCAGGGCACGGGCCACTTCGGCCGGACCACTTACCTCACACCTGATGTTCGAATGCCTCGCCCGGAAAGTGAGGGAGTACCAAATACCCGTCCACGACGGGGTGACCATCATCGGGCTGCTCACCCGGGAGAAGCCCGAAGGCCGGGCCATCGCCGGGGCCGTGGGGATCCGTCAGGAAAGGACCAATGGTTCAAATTCAGGAGAGATCAGGTACCACTCGCAGAACGTGATCCTGGCCACCGGCGGACCGGCGGGGATCTACCGCGACTCCGTCTATCCAGAAAGCCAGACCGGCTCGATCGGATTAGCCTTAAGGATCGGGGCTAAAGCCCAGAACATCAGCATTTCACAGTTCGGGATCGCCTCGATTAAGTTCAGGTGGAACCTGTCCGGCTCCTACCAGCAGGTCATTCCACGATACTTTTCGGTCGATCCTGCAAATCCGGTGGAGCACGAATTCCTGAAAGACGGATTTCCCAGTCCGGAGGCCCTCTTCAATGCCATCTTCCTGAAAGGGTACCAGTGGCCATTCGATGCCAAAAATGTGGTCAATTACGGCTCATCTTTGATTGATATGCTTGTGCATCGGGAGATCTCCTCCGGGAGGCGGGTTTTCATCGACTATACCCATAATCCGCAGGATTTCAATTTAGAAGATATCGGAAAACCGGCCTGGGAATACCTGAACAAATCGGGCGCCCTGGCCGACACCCCCATCGAAAGGCTCAAAAAATTGAACCAACCGGCCATCGATCTCTACGCCTCCCACGGGATCGACCTCACGCGCGAACCCCTGGAGATCGCTGTCTGCGCCCAACACAACAACGGGGGGCTCACCGGGGATATCTGGTGGGAATCCAACATCCGCAACCTCTTCCCCATCGGGGAGGTCAACGGATCCCACGGTCTCACCCGCCCCGGCGGCTCCGCCCTCAACTCGGGTCAGGTCGGCGGGATCAGGGCAGCGATGAGAATAGCCTTAAAAAAGACTGCAGACTGCACACCGCAGACCCCGACAACCCCGACAACCCCGACAACCACGACAACCACGACAACCACGACAACCACCGCCCTCGCCGAACTGCGGAACCGCATGTCGGATCACGGTGGGCCGTTACGAAACCGCGAAACCATTGGCGGTCAGGTGGAGGCTGCCTGGGCGCTCTGGCGGAAGCTGGATGGCCTGGCCGAGCCGGCCGATCCAAACGACCGGATCAATTATCGCCGGACCCTCGACCTGTGCCTGACCCACGCCGTCTATCTCGAATCCATTGCCGGACATCTGGAAAGAGCTGACGATGTGGAATTTATCCGCAACAACATTCAGGAGATCTGGCTCGACGGCAACCAGAACGTCCATAAGGAATGGGTACCCGTCAGGCCGGTACCAGCGGATGAGCTCTGGTTCGAGGCCATTTGGAAGGAGTATTTATTAAACACAAAGACACTCAAATGAAACACAAATTATTCGTTTAATTCGTGTTAACCCGTTAACATTATGAAAACTGCAATCATTACCGGGGCGAGTCGCGGGATCGGTCTCGCCTGCGCCAAGTCCTTGGCCATCAAGGGATACCGGGTGGTGGGCATCTCCCGGAACATCGAACCGGCTGACCCGTTCGCTCTGGCCATCAAAGCGGACATAGCCGACCTGGAATCGCACGCCGGAATTATTAACCAGATAATGAGCACCTTCGGCCGGATCGACCTGCTGGTCAATAACGCCGGCGTGGCACCGATCAATCGGATTGACGTGCTGGAAGCCGGAGTGGAGAGTTTTGACCGGCTGATGAACATCAACCTGCGGGGGCCCCATTTCTTGACCCGGGACGTGGTGAATGTGATGCTCAAGAACCAGCCAGCCGACGGGAACAAGGGCACGGTCATCTTCATCACGTCCGTTTCGGCCGTAGCCTCTTCCCCCGAGCGGGCCGAATACTGCATCTCCAAGGCCGGACTGAGCATGTCGGCCCAGGTGTATGCCGACCGGCTCGCTGGTCAAGGTATCGCCGTTTATGAAATCCGTCCGGGAGTGATTTTCACCGATATGACGGCAGTAGTGAAGGAGAAATACGACAGCAGGATAGCCAGTGGGCTCATCCCTGAAGGCCGTTGGGGACAACCCGGGGATATTGCCCGTGCCGTCACCGTCCTTGCCACCGGTCAGATTCCCTATGCCACGGGGGCCGTGGTCGAGATCAGCGGCGGGATGAATATCAGGCACCTGTAAAAAATCACCAAGACCGTTTCCTGCTATATTTATGAGTTGATTATTGTGCCATTTATGATCACCAAAAGATATCTGTTCGAAGTCATTTTCGGAACTGTCACCAAAGCCGGCAAAAGGTTCGACATAGCCCTCCTTTACGTCATCCTTGCCAGCGTTACAGTGGTGGTACTGAACAGCGTGGCTACCTTAAGGCTAAGGCTGGGCTCCCTGTTTATGGTGCTGGAATGGATCTTCACCATCATCTTTACCGTTGAATACATCATCCGCGTGTATGTGGTTCCCCATCGCTGGCGGTACATCTTCAGTTTCTGGGGCATTGTCGACCTGGTCTCGTTCCTGCCAACCTATCTCAGCCTGTTCATTCCCGGCTATAATTATCTGATCATCCTGAGGATCATACGGCTTCTTCGTGTGTTCCAGATCTTTGCAATGCCCAACTTCCTCAGGGAATCGAAAGCACTTTATTCGGCCCTTCGATCGAGTATTTACAAGATCTCCATTTTTCTGCTCCTGATCCTGATCATCGTGATCGTGCTGGGAGCCATCATGTATATCGTTGAAGGAGAAGAAAGCGGGTTCATCAGCATCCCGCAGGGGGTCTATTGGGCCATCATCACCATCACCACGGTCGGCTACGGCGACATCGTGCCGATAACGGTAATGGGGAAATTTATCTCCTCCTTCATAATGCTGATCGGTTATTCCATCATCGCCGTGCCGACCGGCATCATCACCTTCGAACTGTCGAGAAAGAAGGAGTCCTCCGGGCGGTTTTACTGCACCTCCTGCCATCATCAGAACCCAAAGGAGTCCCATTTCTGCAACCTCTGCGGGAAAACGCTGAAAGAGAAGCCCCCCGCTGAACCTCTGAAAAAATGACGGACCACTCATCAGTTGATCCTTTACCCACTCTCCATCTGATCTGCAATGCCCACATCGATCCGGTCTGGCTTTGGAGTTGGGAGGAGGGGCTGGCCGAAACGCTGGCAACCTTCCGGGTCGCAGCCCGGTTTTGCGAGCGAAAGGAAGGATTCGTTTTCTGCCATAATGAGGCTCTCCTTTATCAATGGGTTGAAACCTACGAACCGTCCCTCTTCAAGCGGATCGCCCGACTGGTTGGAGATGGCCGCTGGCGTATCATCGGCGGGTGGTACCTGCAACCCGACTACAACCTCCCCTCGGGTGAGGGCCTCGTCAGGCAGATCCTCCACGGGAAGAACTATTTCAGGAAGCGATTCGGGGTAGAACCGCAAACGGCTGCAAATTTCGACCCCTTCGGGCACTCCCGCGGACTGGTGCAGATCCTGAGGAAATCAGGATACCACTCCTACCTGTTCTGCCGGCCGGGACTCCCTCATCTCGATGTACCCGATGATTTCACCTGGATCGGCTTCGATGGCTCAGAAATCATCGCCCACCGGTCGCTGGAACATTATAACTCGGAACGGGGCAGGGCGGCGGACAAGCTGTTAAAGTGGCTCGACCAGCATCGGGAAGACGGAGGTGGGATCTTTCTCTGGGGTATCGGGAACCACGGGGGCGGGCCATCGGAGGAGGACCTCAGAAACATTGACGAATTACGATTTACCATTTACGATTTGGATGTGAGGCATTCGTGGCCGGAACGATACTTCGAAGAGAAGAC
>JAWOHI010000372.1:0-6906 GCA_046485255.1 Bacteroidales bacterium | reverse complement strand
GGTTGGTGGTGTCGGAGAGGGGTGAGATCTTGTCGCCGAAATAGGCGCCGGAAATGATGGCCCCGGCGATCACCCCTTCGTGAATGCCCAGGGCCTTGCCGATTCCCAGGAGAGCTATACCGAGGGTGGCGACGGTTGACCAGCTGCTGCCGGTGGCAACCGATACCAGGCTGCAGATGATGCAGGCTGCGAAAAGGAAAATGGATGGATGGAGGACCAGGAGGCCGTAGTAGATCAGGGTTGGGACCACCCCGCTGAGGAGCCAGGTTCCGGCCAGGGAGCCGATCAGCAAGAGGATCAGCATCGCTGGCATCGCGGAGCCGATGCTGTTGAGCATTCCTCCCAGGAGGTCGTTCCAGCCGTATCCCAGCCGGATGGCCAGCAGGCTGCAGATGCCGGCGGCCAGGAGGAGGGCCATCTGGTTGGCGCCGCTGAGCGTGTCGTCCCTGAAAAAGAGGACGTTCATTGTCAGGAACCCGATCAGGAAGATCAGGGGCGTAGCCGATTGCAGCAGGTTGGGACTTCGGAATCCGGATTGTGGTTCAGTCATCTGCTGGCTGGCGCTTAGATCAGTTTAACTTCCGTCAGCGCCGAGCGGATCAGTTCCCAGGTATGTTCAATGTCGTTATCGAGCCCGATGGCCATCCTGACCAGCCCGGGTGAGAGGCCCATCGACCGCTGAACGTCGGTTGGCACTTCGGATGACGTGCTGGTGCCCGAATTGGAGAAGAGGGTCTTGAAATAACCCAGGCTGACGGCGATGAAGCCGACGCCCCTCTTCTGCATGGCGACCATCAGATCGTTGGCGCGCTCCTTCGTGCCGGCATCCAGGCTCAGGATTCCCCCGAAGCCGTAATCCGGGTTCATTAACCGTTTCATCAGGCCGTGGTTGGTGTCGGTTGGCAGGCCAGGGTAAGTGACCTGCAGACCCGTAGCCGCGAGCTTTTCAGCGATGAACTGGGCATTCCGGCTATGCTGCTTCATCCGGATATGGAGGGTGAAAAGGTTTTTATGGACGGAGGAGGACCTCATTGGATCAAGTACCGGCCCCAGGAGCATCGCGATGCCGTCGTTGACATTGGAGAGGCTGTTGATGAAATCCCGGCTGGCACAAATGGCGCCCCCGATGCCATCGCTTTTACCGTTGATGAATTTGGTCAGGGAATGGACCACGACATCGGCACCGTGATCTATTGGGCTGACAACCATCGGTGTAAAGGTGTTGTCAACCACCAGCTTCAGACCGTGGCTATGGGCGATTTCGGCTAGGGCCGGCAGGTCGGAGACCACCAGCAGGGGGTTGGTCAGGGATTCGGTGTAGATGAGCCGGGTGTTTGGCCTGATGGCAGACCTGACGCTGGCGAGGTCGGCTATGTCCACGAAAGTGACTTCAATGTTGAACCGGGGAAGGACGTTCCGGAAGAAGGCATAGGTCCCCCCGTAGGTGGTGACGCTGGTGATCAGGTGATCCCCTGACGAACAGATTTGTAAAATGGTGTTGGTGATGGCGGCCATCCCGGAGCCGGTGACCCAGGCGGCTTCGCTGTTTTCAATGGCGGCGAGGGCTTCGGAGAGGGCCAGGTTGGTCGGGTTCCAATGCCGACCGTACAGAAAGGCTCCCTCCAGCTTGCCTTCGAAACAATCTGTCATCAGGGAGGCCGAGTCGAAGCGGAAGGTGGAGGAGTCGGTAATCGCTGGATTGACACCGTCGTGCTCACCAGAATGCTGGGTGAACTGCAGCCTTGTTGCGGGGTCTGTTTTTGACATTTGGGAGTTTATTATTGGACCAAAGTAATAAAATTCTTTATTTTGAATGACTAACCGACGGATGAGAGATGAAGGAGAACCTGGATTTTTTCAAGATACAGAGCAATAATCTGGTCCCGCAAAAGGGGAGGGTCCTGGTAGCCGAGCCCTTCCTCCAGGATTCCTATTTCAAGCGTTCGGTGGTGCTGATTACCGAGCACAATGAGGAGGGAACCCTCGGTTTCGTGCTGAACAATCCCATTGACTTCAAGATCAACGAGATCATAAAGAGTTTTCCCGACGTGGATTCGCTGATATCCATCGGTGGTCCGGTGCGGACGGATACCGTTCACTACCTGCACACCATCGGACACGAGATCCCGGAGTGCGAGGAGGTGATGGAGAACATTTTCTGGGGCGGCGACCTGGATGCGATCAAGAAGGGTTTGGGCGACGGGTGGATTCAGCATTATCAGGTCCGCTTTTTTGTCGGATACTCAAGCTGGTTCCCCGGGCAGCTCGACCGGGAGATTGCCGAAAATTCCTGGCTGGTGACGGAGATCGACGGGCTGGATGTCATGCACGGCACCGATTTCCGGCTGTGGGAAAAGGTGTTGAGCCAGGAGGAGGAGCGGTACCGGATGTGGACGCGCTATCCCGAGAACCCCCTCTGGAACTGACCGGCGTCTTGCAATCTAATGCGAAGGAGATCACTAAGTTGAGCGGCTGTTTTCCGGTAATACCGCTTGTCCTGATACGACATTATCCACCGGATTCCGTGGAGGTCGTCGGTGATGAATATCTCGTCGGCAGCCAGGAGGTCGCTTTCGGTTAGTTGTGACGATTCCTCAACCGGCAGGCCGGCATCGTGGCAGAGCTCCCTGACCACCTGCTGCATTACCCTCGGCAGTGCGTGGTTTTCGAGTGAAGGGGTGAGGATGTGATTCTTGATCCTTAGAAAGACATTCCCGTTGGGTGTTTCGGAGAGACACTCCGCGGGGTCGGGCAGTATGATCTCGTCCCATCCGTTGACCAGGGCCTCCTGCCTGACCAGCAGTTCCCTGTTCCGGCTTCGGGCGATGGAGCTGTAAAATGGATCGCCGGCATTATGGAACCGCTCGGAAACGCCGATGGAGAGACCCTTCTTGTTCAGGGGGAAATAGTCGAAAGGCAGGTCTTCGCCAATCGCGAGGTATCGAAAATCGGTTATCCCGGCAAAGGTGCCGGTGGGTAACCCGGGAATGATCAGCCAATGGATGCGGCTCCCCTTGAACGAGCGGTTTTTGTTCAGCAGTTTTTCAAGTTTTTCATTGATCTCTTCCAAATCAAGAAAGGATGGCAGGAGCCACCCGACCGATTCGAACTGTTTCTGCAACAGATCGTGATGGTAAGGAAGCAGGGGGACGCGGTTGCCGCTGGCAAAGAGGACCAGGCTGATGGTTGTTCCCGCCCATTGGGCCCACTCCTCCGGGGTGAGCTGCAGCGAGCCCTTTGTGATGAACTCGTCGTTGAATAGGATGTACTGATTTTTCAATGGATCAGTTCCTTAGCAACAGCCGAATGAACCGGGTCAACAATTCCGGGTCGAGAATGACCGGGAGGAGGAAGCCATAGACGGCCCCAAAGAAATGGGTATCGTGGGCGATATTATCCTGCCGCTTCCGGCTCATCACCCAACTGTAGATCAGGTAAAGGAAGGCGAAGACAATGCCCGGGATCGGGAGGATCGCGAAAAAATAGACCTTGCTCCAGGGATTGAAAAAGACGGTGGCGAAAACGATGGCCGAAACAGCCCCGGAGGCACCGATAGCATTGTAGTTGTAATCTTTCCGGTTCTTCAGGAGGGCATAGATGGGCGAGACCAGGATGGCGCCTACGTAAAACAGCAGGTAGAAGGGGATCCATCTTGATCCGAAAAATTGCTGCAGGTAGTTTTCCAGCGCCTGTCCAAAGCTGTAGAGCACCAGCATATTAATGAGCAGGTGCGTCCAGTTGGCGTGTAAGAAGGCGTGAAGGAGGAGTCGTGCGTACTGACGGCGGTTGAAAATCTGAACGGGATTCAGTTGGTAACGGTAGATGAGGCCGGTCTGCCTGAAGGCCAGGATGGAGAATACCGAGGTGATTATGATGATAATGACCGTCATCCGCGCTTTAATGCAATATTTTGAAAATCAGTTCTTTCAGTAATTCTCCTTCATCGGTGGAGCCGTTTCCGAATCCTTTCGATTTGAGGTCATATTCGCGGAGGAGTGAGATGGCCTGTGCTACCTTTTTCCGGGGGAAATGCTGAATGGCATTCAGGTAGTCCTGTACGAAGTAGGAGTTGACCTGCAGGGCGGAGGTGATACTCCGGGTGCTCTTGTCGGCCAGGAAGTGAAGCGCCAGCAGTTTGCCAAAAAAGTAATAAAGCGTGCCGATGGTCAGGGTGATGGGGTAGTTTTTCTGATTGTCGGCAAAATAGTTTACGATCCTGTTGGCTTTCAGGATGTTTTTTTTTGACAGCGCCTTAACCAGCTCAAAGGTGTTGTAGTCCTTGCTGATCCCGCTGTTCTCCTCGATATGGGAGGCGGTGATCCGCGTCTGTCCCTCCGGCAGGGTCAGCACCAGCTTGTCCAGCTCGCCCGCCACCCTGGCCAGGTCGGTACCCATATATTCGGTCAGGATCATCGCGGCGGCCGGCTCGATCTGGTAGTTCCTGCGTGCGAGATAGGCTGCAATCCAGCGTGGGATCTTGTCTTCGTATAGTTTCTTTGACGAGAGCAGGACCCCTCCCTTTTCGATCTCCTTGTATAACTTCAGCCTTTTGTCGAGGCTGCCGTTCTTGTAACAGAGCACCAGGATAGTTGATTTAAGGGGGTTTCGGACATAATAGACCAGGTTGTCTATTTTCTGGAGCATCTGGGCTTCCCTGACGATGACCAGGTTGTAATCGGCCCCCATTGGGAAGCGGCGGGCCAGGTTGTCCACCTGGGCTGCATCCTGGTCGCGGCCATATAAAATATTGAGATTGAACGGTTTTTGGCTTTCGTCGAGGACGGTGTCCTGGAGGAGGTCGGTTACCCGGTCGATGAAATAGGACTCTTCTCCCATCAGGAGGTAGATGGGTTTGAAGTTCCTTGCGGATATGTCGCTGATAATCTGTTCGAAAGAAGTTTCGGGCATAACTTAAAACTGAAGATGTTTGACGGACTGGGTGCCTTCGATCAATTCCCGCAGCGCGTTGATGCCGATCTTCAGGTGATCGGCCATAAATTGCCGGGTCACCAATTTGTCGCTTTCGGCCGTTTTTACCCCGGTGGAAATCATCGGCTGGTCGGAAACCAGGAGCAGGGCCCCGGAGGGTATCTCGTTGTAGAATCCGACAATGAAAATGGTGGCCGTCTCCATATCGATGGCCATTGAGCGGGTTTTCTGGAGGTACTTCTTGAACCGCTCGTCATATTCCCACACCCGCTTGTTGGTGGTAAACACCGTGCCGGTCCAGTAGTCTCGGCCAAAGTCGCGAATGGCTGATGAAACGACGCGCTGGAGCATAAACGCAGGGAGTGCGGGTACTTCTGGCGGGAGGTAGTCATTCGATGTTCCCTCGCTGCGTATGGCGGCGATAGGCAGGATCAGGTCGCCCACCTCGTTTTTCTTCTTCAGCCCACCGCATTTTCCGATGAAGAGGCAGGCTTTCGGGTTGACTGCGCTGAGCAGGTCCATTATGGTAGCCGCGTTGGCCGACCCCATCCCGAAGTTGATGATGGTGATCCCGTCGGCCGACGCATTGGGCATATTGACCTCCCGGCTCATTTCGACCCCGTACAGGGCGGCAAACTCCTCCACATACTGGTTGAAGTTGGTGAGGAGGATATGCTGGGTGAAATCCTCCAGCCTGCGTCCAGTGTAGCGGGGCAGCCAGTTCTCGACTATTTCCTGCTTGGTTTTCATCGGCTGATGGTTGGTTACATTTATGATATCTTTACAGTCAACAGGGTTGGCTATGGAGCGGTTAAATTTACCAACTTATTCCTTTAATATGAAGCCTGAGGGTGAGCGCACCCTGATTTTCGACATTTTCCGCAACCGCTGGGTGGTACTCACCCCGGAGGAGTGGGTCAGGCAGCATATGGCCCGCTACCTGGCCGACGACCTGGGTTATCCCTCCTCCCTGATCCTGCTGGAGGCAACGGTCAGTGTCAACGGGATGGTCAGGCGTTGCGACCTGCTGGTTTATGACCGGGAGGGCCACCCGGTGATGATCGGTGAGTGCAAGGCGCCGGAGGTGAAGATCTCGCAAAAGGTGTTTGACCAGGTTGCCCGGTACAATTTGGCTCTGGGAATAGAATTATTGTTGATTACCAATGGATTGGAGCATTACTGCCTGCAGTCGGCGCCGGGCGCGGATGGGTACTCCTTCCTGCCTGAGATTCCTCAGTTCGGGAGCCTGGCGAGCCAGTCTTCGCGCAACATCTGAAGGAACCACTCATCGGTGAAGCCGTTAAATCCGCGGTTCCATTTCTCCTTTTTTCCGGTTATCCGGAATCCCGCCTTCTGGAACAGGTGGAGGCTCACCGCGTTGGATTCGCTGATGGAGCAGTATATCTGGTTTAGGATAAGGTAGTTGAAGCAATAATCAATCAGGGTGCCGAGGGCATCGGCAGCATATCCTTTCCCTCTCTCGTCCTGATCGCCGATGAGGATCCCAACCCCGGCACGCTGGTGGAAGGGGTCGAAATCAAACAGGTCGATGAGGCCGATGGGCTTGGTGGTCTCCCTGATCTCGATGACCAGCCTCAGTTGCTTCGCCTCGAAGATATCCAGGCGCGCTTCGGCCAGGTATTGGCGAAGCACGAGCCTGGAAAAGGGGGCCAGGGTGTTGCTGACCTGCCAGCTCTGGGGATCATTTTCCCACAGATAAAGGATGTCCTCATCTTCCGGTTCGATGGCCCTAAGCCTGATCAGCCGTCCTTCAAGGTGGTTCATTGGTTACAGTTTTTTTATGGAGCCGACGGTTTTAACGAAGGCCTGGTTATATCCTTTTCGCTTGACCGACTGTAGCTTGGCCTGAGCTGCCTCCTGGTTGGGGTAATCCCCGTGCGTATAGCGGTAGTAGCCGTCCTTTCCCTTGAATTCATACACCGGATCAAGGTCCTTGAACCGCTCCACCGGGACCCG
>JAWOHI010000285.1:0-10905 GCA_046485255.1 Bacteroidales bacterium | reverse complement strand
TCTTTCCCGCCGGATAGGGAATCAATCCCGGATACACGGAGGAGCTGATAAAATGATCATTCCAGGGATCCGATACTTTCGTTGCATAGGGATCGGCTATCCGTAACTCACCATCAACCAGGTACTGAAACACATACTCCCTGCCCCGCTCCAGGTTCTCAACCCGGATCCAATGACGGTCATTACCCGGCGTCTTATACATCAAAAAGCCCGGATCAATCGTCCAATCATTAAAGTCACCGATCAGGAACACGTGCTCCTTTCCCGGTGCAAACAACACCAGAATAGCACTCTGGTCATCAGGATAATTAATACCATCCGCAACCCCCTCAGGCAATTCACGGTGAAAATCCCCGGTCCTGACAAAATAGAGGAAGCTGTCACGAACCGATTCCTGTCCGGCCCACGCGGTTACAGTCACCTGATGAACCCCTTCGTTCTCTGCTATCAGCCCATAAACCAGCTCATTGCCCACTGCTTTGGCCAGCCTGGTACCATCCCGGTCTAAAAGGACCGAGTCGGAACCGGAAGTAATGGCGTGCACCGGAATCCCGGCACCGGGATCAACTACCAGGAACGACCGGGTTGGTGCCCTAAGTATCATATTCAAACCGGGATCGTAAACGATCTGAAAGAGGTCCGACCCGTCCGCATTCCGACCTGTCCGCGACCCGTCAGCGTTCCTGAAGACGAATGCAATTTTCAATATCCCCACCGAAGCCGGAACATTATAAAACCTCCGGATATCCGGGGCAATCTTGAATTCCCAGAGATCATTGCCCAGCGGAGTCAGCAGGGCTTTGTTGGTGTTGACATCCCAGTTGGCAATGACATACCTCCAGTCGGTGCCGGAGGTACTCTGGGTGGTGATCAACCCGGTATGCGCCCAGATCGGGTCGGTATACCCCTTAAGGCCGCGGTTGCCTTCGGCTGCGTTGAATACGATCCGGACCGAATCCTGCGCGGTCGGGAATAGAGGTTCGCAAGTGATCACCTGGCCGGTCGTCCGGTAAAATGGAGCCAGCACAAAAACAAGGAGAAACAGGGCAAATTGACGTGTCGACATACAGTGGATACTTAGTAAAAAGCCCGGCTCATCACCGGGCTTTTCGGCAATATGGGAAAAATTATCGGATCACCAGCTTTTCCGTGCGGCTGGATCCATCACGTGAAATGAAATTAATGAAGTAAATACCCCTCTGGAGCGTGTTTGTCCGGATCTCCATACGAGTGGCGGTCACTGGCACGTTCCTCAGGCTCTGGCCCAGCATGTTGGTGATCAGGACCCGCTCAACCGAACCGGCGTTCATAATCACCACCTTGTCGGTGGCCGGGTTCGGGAAGAAGGTCACCTCAGCCAACGGATCGATCCGGATGCCTGCGGCAACATCATAGAAATGATGAACCACCTGGTAACCATATTCCACCACATATTCGCGGTTGGGGCCTCCCCCCGGATACTCCGAGGTATCCCAACTGCCGTTGATCCGGAACTTGTACTCAAGTACCTCGGCCGGCTTGACGTTGGGCACCAGGATCTTGTATACGTTGCCTTCAACCAGGCTGAGATGATCCGAACCACCCCAACCAGTGGGCGTTCCGGCGAAATCAACATAATCGCTCTCCGCGTCAAACTGACTGGCATCGACCGCCTTGGTCATATCAACCGTGAACTCCACCATCGTGTTGTAAGTGAGGTTAACCACCTGGTCCCCCTCCTTTGGCACAAGGATGCGGTTTGGTCCGCCGGCAGGAAATTCCGAATTATCCCAGCTGCTGTTGATCCGGACCTTGAACTGATACTCCTCACCACCGTTTAAATCGAGGGTGATGGTATAGACATTGGGATCTTCTGTCACGGTTAAATGATATTCCCCTTCGGCAGGCCCCCACCCGTTGAAGGAACCAGCAACGTCCAGATAATCGGTTTCCGGATTGAACAGCTCATTCTCAATTGGGTAGGTCATATCCAACAACACCTGCACATTGGCAGGATAGACAATCGGGTCATTGTTCCACCAGTCAGTGAAGGTCTGAGCACCCCCTAAGGCAACGAGACTGCGGGTCACCTCCTCGTTCAGATCGTTGTTGATCCGGTAATGATACTGATAAGTGGCATCCTTGGTGAGCCCCTGGTCCACCTTGACGAAGTAAATGGAATCCGAATCGAAATTGGAATCCAGATCGATCATGTCAAACGCGCCAACACCTTCGATCACCACATAAGCCTTGTCAATGCCAGGGGTGAAATCGCCAGCATCGAGCACCTTCTTGAGGTTGAGGTTGAAATTGACTACCGGCTCGCCACTGACATATTTCAGCGGAATGTGGAAATCCTTGCAGGTTCCGTCCCCGAAATCTTTACCTTCACTATCCCAGTTGTTTCCGTTGTTGAAAACACAGGAGATGCCGATGAAAGTGCCGTCCTCCGGCGTCACACTAAAATAGTCGGCCGGAACAAAAGTAATCGAGTACTTGTCACCGCCAATGGCCGTTAGTTTAGTGGTGTAGCCACCACCTGGAGTGCCGTTGTAATCAACCGTGTTGATTCCCCAGCCCTCCCAAGTGCCTCCCAGCACCTTGATCGAGCCGTGCATCGCTACCTGGGCGAGGCCTAAAAGGTCGCTCTTCCCATCAGGGGTGCAGGACTTGGTAGCGTCAAAGGTCAGCGTAATCATATCAAAAGCCGTAGCACCCTCCGGCTCGATGGTAATGGCATTGGGCATAGCCTGCGAATAACCCGCAGTCGCCATCCCCGCAAAGGCCAGGATCATCATCAGTAAGCGTAAAGTTTTTTTCATTTTATTTCATTTTAAATTTCACTATTCCAAATTTATGAAAAGATACGTCAAAATAGCCTGAATCGATGCAACTAATTGAAAATATCTGAGATGCAATAATCCGACCTCACTCTCTGGATCCTGTTTCAATCGTTTGCACAGCCCATTTTCACCCTCGGAAGTTTTTCCAGATCCAAGGGGCAAAATGATCCTTTTTGTATCGACCCTAAACTGGCCCCGGAGCCTGAAAACGGTTCAGCAAGGCGTCCCGAATCACTTTTCTGTTGATCATCGATCATTTCTCCCTCCCGGCTGGGGTTTTTTCCTCCTTTTAGACCCCTGCCGGGTTTCTGCGGTTGAAAAACTTCCTATATTTATTGGTTTCAAACGATTTCTCATTTTTTTTATGGCTAGGGGAGTGGTTACCATTAAAGATCTCGCGGATGAACTGGGCATCGCCCCGTCAACCGTTTCCAAGGCGCTTAAAAATAACCCTGCCATCAGTGAGGAGACCCGCAAAAGCGTCAATGAGCTGGCCAGACGATTGAATTACAAGCCCAATGCCATTGCCCTGAGCCTGAGAAGCAGCAAGACCAAGACCCTGGGTCTGGTCATTCCGGAAATCGTCCACCACTTCTTTTCCCTGGTAATCGCCGGAATCGAAGACCTGGCCTATGATGCCGGCTACAACGTGGTCATCTTTCAATCGAACGAGTCCTTTAACCGGGAAGTCTCTGGCGTTCAGGCCTTATTGACGAGCCGGGTCGAAGGCATCCTGATCTCCCTGTCCAAGGAAACACGCAATTACGATCACCTGCGCAACGCACTCGATCAGGGCATCCCGATGGTGATGTTCGATCGCGTCACAACCGATCTGGAAACGGATAAGGTCACCGTGGATGATTACCAGGGAGCCTATATGGCTGTCAGCCACCTGATTCGCACCGGCTGCAAACGAATCGCCCACCTCAGCGGCCCCCCCGGGTTACCCATCGCCGACCTGCGCCGGTCGGGCTACTCCGATGCCTTGCGGGATAACCACATGGAGGTCAACCGCGATCTGATCATGTACTGCGACAACTTCAAACAGGCCAGGATCCGGACCAAACAATTAATGAATATGGCCAATCCCCCTGATGCCTTTTTCACGGTCAATGACCTGACCGCCACAGGGGTGATCAAATCACTGCTGGAGCTGTCCATCCCTGTTCCACAGCAGGTTTCGGTGATCGGATTCAGCAACGATGAGCTCTCACAAGTAACCCATCCGGCCCTGAGTACGGTCGACCAGCACGGGTACCAGATCGGCCAGGCCTCCATACAACTGCTCCTCGACCGGCTCATTTCAAGTGGAGCCAACCTGCCATTCATCCATCACGTCATCAAATCCGAACTGATTTTGAGGGATTCCACCCGGATCAGCAGCCTCCCCGGTTAAAAAAATCACTTTTGCCCGCAAACGATTGAAATCAGCTTGTTCAACTCACAACCGTTTGTTTTACAATACATTTTGGTCTGGGGCCTTGGTGGAAATAGAAAGTTTTTTCCCATTTTTGATTGGGAAAACCTATAGAAACTTATATCACTTAAACCAATAACGCTATGTCAAGTTCGTTTCAAAAAATTCTCCTGATGGTGACCCTCCTGGCCGGAACCCTGGCCGGGTATGCCCAGACGGGAACGATCTCAGGCAGGGTAACCGACAACAGCAACAATCCGGTCATCGGTGCCTCCGTCGTTCTGCTGGGAACCACCATTGGTGCCGCGACGGATGTCGATGGCAACTTCGAGATCACCAGAATCCCGTCCGGGAACTTCACCGTAAGGGCCTCCTCGGTGGGGTTTAAACCGGTGACCCGCGACATCTCCATCCAAAACCAGAGCCTGACGATGAATTTTGTTCTGGAAACCGATATTATGAATATGGAGGAACTGGTGGTGGTGGGTTATGGTACCAACCGCAAGCGTAACATTACCAGCTCCATCTCCAGCATCAAGGCACAGGAGATCGCCAACATCTCGGTACCCTCCTTCGAGGCCGCCCTGCAAGGTAGATCTTCCGGGGTCCAGGTTACCTCCGATAACGGCCTGGCCGGCGCACCGGTCACCATCCGCATCCGTGGCACCTCCTCCCTGTCGGCCTCCAGCCAGCCGCTCTACGTTATCGACGGGGTACCAATGATCGCGGGAGATTACGGGTCCTCCGGATTTGCCGACGGCACCAACTCGCTCGCCCTGATCAACCCGGCCGATATCGAGTCCATCGAGATACTCAAAGATGCTTCAGCAGCAGCCATTTACGGGTCGCGGTCGGCCAACGGGGTCGTCCTGATCACCACCAAGGGCGGTCTGGAAGGAAAATCAGAGATCAATGCCAACTATTACGCCGGCGTTACCGATGTCACGAAACGGCTCGATCTGCTCTCCGGGCCACAATACCTTCAAATGGCCAAGATGGCCTGGGCCAATTCGGGCAAGGATACCTCCGGCAACTATCAGGCATTTTACGACGCCCTCCCCTTCGGAATCACCCGTGAGATAGCCGACAATACCAACACCGACTGGATCGATGAAATGTTGCGCCCGGGATTTGTGCAGGAAGCCAACTTCAACATCCGCGGCGGAAGTCAGAAGACTACCTATTACGCCGGTCTGACCTACCGCGACGACCAGGGTGTCATCATAAACAACGCCTTCAGTCGCGCTTCGGGACACATCGACCTGCTGCACAAGGCTACCAATCGCTTTACCGTGGGAGCCAAAATGACCTATTCCAATTTCAAGAACAACCGCGTCCAAACCTCCTGGGCAGGAGGCCTCGGCACGGCACAGTCAAGAAGCATCCCGATAATGCCGGTCAAAGACTCCTCTGGTAATTTCTTTGCCCCACGCAGCGGTACCAACCCGGTCGCTTTCGAAAATAATACCAAGCACGTCCAGGATGCCACCAACATTATGGCTAATATCTTTGGCGAGTACAAGATTGCCTCCTGGCTCAAATTCCGCTCCGAATACGCCCTGACCAATATGTTCCAGCGTGAATACCGTTGGATCGGAACGCTCACCCAGGAAATTGACTGGGCCCAGGATCGACGGGTCAATGTGAATAACTGGTACACGAACAATTACCTGAGCTTCGATCACACCTTCGCCGAAGACCACGAGGTGGGCGCAATGGCCGGTATGTCGGCAGAAAAAAGCTACCAGCAGGATGCCGAATACTGGGCGGAGCAGATGGCCAGCCCAACGCTCCACAACCCGGGAAGCGGCACCAAGAAAGGCGGATACGCCTATGAGGGCGGGTTCTCCTTTGTCTCCTATTTTGCCAGGGCGAACTACGCCTACAAAGGCAAATACCTGGCCTCGATGAGCATCCGTCGGGACGGATCCTCCAGGTTCGGTCAGGATAACCGTTTCGGCTGGTTCCCGGCAGCATCCGTCGGGTGGATCATCACCGATGAATCCTTTATGCGCGGAGTGCCGGTACTCTCCTTCCTCAAGCTGAGAAGCTCCTACGGGATGACCGGTAACGCCTCCATCGGCAACTATAGCTATTACGGAACCTATTACGCTACACAATATTATAACGAATCGGGCATTGGCACCGGAAACATCGCCAACCCATTCCTCGGATGGGAAAAGGTACGCCAGTTTGATGTCGGGCTCGACTGGGGATTACTGGAAGGCCGCATCTCCGGGGGGATCGACTATTATTACAAGCTGACCACCGATATGCTCCTACGTGTGAATATCCCTGAAACCAGCGGTTCCTCAACAGTTACACGCAACGTGGGGTCAATGATGAACCGGGGGGTCGAATTTTTTATGACCTCCAACAACCTGACCGGCAAATTCAAGTGGAAAACTGAGCTGAACCTGGCCAGGAACTACAACGAAATCCTTGATATCCAGGGCCAGATCATCGCCGGAGAGACCTACGGCAATAACTTCGCCCAGGAAGGATATCCCATCGGAGCCTGGAGGCTCGTGAAGTGGCACGGCATCGACCCCGAAACCGGGGATGAGCTCTTCGTGAACCAGGAGACCGGCGAGATCACCAATGAGTATAATTTCGCAAGGGATGCCGTTGTCACAGGCAACCCCTACCCCGACTTCTTCGGAGGAATGACCAACGTCCTATCCTGGAAAAACTTCGATCTGAGCATTATGTTCACCTGGGCATACGGCCAGGAGGTTTACCGCGACGATGCCAAATTCCTCGAAGGCGGCTTCGATGGCAACTGGAACCAGACTACCAAGGTGCTCGACGCCTGGACCCCGGAAAACCCCGACGGAACCGTACAACGGCTTACCTGGCAGCCTGATAACCGCAACTATAACTCAACCCGCTACCTGGAGGATGCCTCCTTCCTCAGGCTGAAAGACCTGACCTTCGGATACTACCTCCCAGAATCCTTCACCAAACGGATCAAAGTGGCCAATGCCCGCATCTACTTCAAGGGACAAAACCTCTGGACCCTCACCAATTTTTCGGGCTGGGATCCGGAAGTCAACCGCGACTCGTCGGGCAACACCACGCAGGGTGTCACCTACCTGAGCCCGCCTCAGATCAAGACGGTAATGGTCGGAATCAGCTTAACCATCTAATCCTTAAAGCGCAAGAGAAATGAAAACAATCAAATACATCAGCCTGGCCCTCGCACTTGCCTTTGCTCTCAATTCCTGCGAAGGGATGCTCGATATGGAGCCTAAAATGGAACTCTCCGACAAGACAGCCCTCAATAGCACCCACGGGTTGCAAGCAGCCATCATCGGAGCTTACGACCGCCTCCAGGGGGGAGACCTGTACGGCGGACGGATCTGGGTTGCCGGGGACATGATCGCCGACAACGTCCGTATTTCGGGAGAACAGAATACGGTCTACGAAGAGTTGCAAATGCTCAACAAGACGATGTCGGCCGATAACCGGATCACAACCAGCTTCTGGTCAAATGCCTACTTCACCATCAACCTGGTCAACTCGGTGATCCAGGAGATCCCCAATGTAGACGACGCTGACATCGCGGCCAACCGCGACCGGCTGGAGGGTGAGGCGCTCTTTCTCAGGGCTTTGCTCTATTTCGACCTGCTACGCTATATCGGCAACCCGGTTACCGGCGAAGGGATCCCCTATCTCACCGAACCTTCCGGCATTGAGTACAAGCCCGCCCGGGACGATATTGAAACTTGTTACCAGAATCTCATAACCGACCTCACCCGCGCGGCCACCCTGCTGCCGGCCAGCAACAAGGACAGGGCAACCAAATGGGCAGCCAAAGCACTGTTGGCCAGGGTGCTGTTCTATCACGGCGACTATGCCGCCGCGGCACAGGAGTGCACCGATGTGATCAATGGCAGCGGAGCCCAACTGGAGGCTCAGATTATCAACAACTATACGTCAACCAAGTCCAAGGAGATGATTTTCGGCATAATGAGCAGCGAAACCGATGCCTCCTGCGGCACACTGAACGGATACTACCGCTATAAGTCATCCGGCAAGTTCTCACCATCAAATGATTACATACAGGTACTCGCCTCGGAGAAGAGCGCCGGGGATAACCGCGTTCTGCAGTTGTATGAGAATATCGACGGCAAGTTCTTCACCAAGAAGTTCGACGACCGGTATATGCACGTACCTATCCTCAGGCTGACCGAGATGTACCTGACTCGCGCCGAATGCCGCGTGATGCTGACCGATCCGGATGATACACAGGCGCTAGCCGACCTCAACACCATCCGCCTGCGGGCCAGCCTGCCCGATGCCCGGAGGGCGACCCTGAGCGCCATCTACCTGCAGCGCATCAAGGAGCTCGCATTTGAAGGCGACCATTTCCACAATATGAAAAGGTTGAAAAGGGAGGTCGCCGGCCTGCCCTGGAATGATGTGAAGCTGCTGTACAAGATCCCCCAGAGGGAACTCGATGTCAATCCCAACCTAACCCAGAACGAATAAAATGGCGCGGCAGCCAAAACTCAGCTTCTGGCAGATCTGGAATATGAGTTTCGGATTCCTGGGAATCCAGATGGGATTCGCCCTCCAGAATTCGAATGTCAGCCGGATCTTTGAAACCCTCGGCGCCCGGATCGACAACATCCCGATCCTCTGGATCGCCGCACCGGTAACCGGATTGATCGTCCAGCCGATCATCGGGTACTACAGTGATAAGACTTGGACCCGCCTCGGCCGGAGAAGACCCTTCTTCCTGGCCGGGGCCATCCTGGCCTCCATCGCGCTGGTCCTGATGCCCAACTCACCGGCCCTTTGGATCGCAGCCGGAATGCTCTGGATTATGGACGCCTCCATCAATGTCTCAATGGAACCTTTCAGGGCCTTCGTCGGCGACAACCTCCCGTCCGAGCAGCGAACCACCGGTTTCGCGATGCAGAGCTTCTTCATCGGTGCCGGGGCCGTGGTTGCCTCGCTACTCCCCTATGTCCTCACCAACTGGTTCGGCGTACCCAACACCGCCGCCGAAGGGGTCATACCCCCATCGGTCAGGTGGGCCTTCTACATCGGGGCGGCCGTATTCATCTCAGCGGTGGTCTGGACGGTCATCCGGTCGAAAGAGTATTCGCCCGAGGAGCTCAAGAGCTTTGAAGACAACAGGATACAAGAAACCGGTCAGGGAGGGGCGACCACTAAGGCCTCGCCGGCTGGCTTCCTGCGCAACGGACTGGCCTGGAGCCTGGCAGGAGTCATCCTGACTGCCCTGATTTACCTGCTGAGACTGGAAAAGGAGCTTTATGTGCTGGGAGGGGGCCTGCTGCTCTTCGGCCTGTTGCAGTTATTGACCTCCGCCCTCCTGAGGAAAGGAGTGAGCAACGGCCTGACGGAGATCCTGACCGACCTGAAGAATATGCCGAAAACAATGGGGCAGCTGGCTGTTGTTCAGTTCTTTACCTGGCTGGCGCTCTTTTCGATGTGGATCTATACCACGGCAGCGGTCACCAGCCACGTGTACGGCACAAGCGACACGACTTCAAGGCTTTACAATGACGGGGCCGACTGGGTCGGGGTGCTTTTTGGGGTTTACAGCGGCTTTGCGGCCCTGTTCGCCTTCCTGCTGCCAGTCATCGCACGCCGCACCTCAAGAAAAATCACCCACGCCCTATCCCTGACCGCCGGCGGCATCGGGCTCTGCAGTATCTTCCTGATCCGAGATCCCTACTTGCTTTTACTCCCTTTTGCGGGAATCGGACTGGCCTGGGCCAGCATCCTATCGATGCCCTACGCCATCCTCACCGGTTCGCTGCCCGCCTCCAAAATGGGTGTATATATGGGGATCTTCAATTTCTTTATTGTCATTCCGCAGATCCTGGCTGCCACCATTCTCGGCTTCCTTACAAGGCACCTCTTCGGAGGACACGCCATCTGGGCCTTGGTCTTTGGTGGTGTCTCTATGATGATCGCGGCCGTTTCGGTGCTTTTTGTGGACGACGTGGATGATCCCTCCCGATTAAGGAAATGATCAAAGGTTTGATTTTCGATCTCGACGGGGTGGTTGTTGATACGGCCATCTACCACTTCCAGGCCTGGAGCCGACTGGCCCGGACGCTCGGATTTGAGTTCACAGAAGCTCATAATGAGCAACTTAAAGGAGTCAGCCGGATGGAATCACTGGAAATTCTCCTGAAGGTGGGCGGCCTGTCCGTTCCAAATGAGGAAAAAACCAGGCTGGCCGCGATCAAGAATCTCTGGTACCTTGAATTTATCAGCCGGATGACTCCGGGTGAAATCCTGCCCGGGGTAAATGGCTTTATCGGCCTGGTGAAAAGCCAGGGTTACCGGATAGCCCTCGGCACTGCCAGCCGAAACGCTTCGCTCATCCTGGAGCGGATCGGAATGCAGGACACCTTCGATGTCATCATCGACGGAAACCAGGCATCCAGGGCCAAGCCGGATCCCGAAATATTCCTGAAAGCGGCCGCTGCCATCCAGGTGGAGCCTGCCGCGTGCGTGGTGTTTGAAGATGCCATAGCCGGAGTAGAAGCGGCCCACCGGGCCGGAATAAGGTGCGTCGGCGTCGGGAACCCACAAACCCTCTCCGACGCCGACATCGGAGATCGCCTCCAGCGCCAAAGAGGCGTCTCTTCGGGTGCCGAGGGATGCAGGCGGCTCGGCGGT
>JAWOHI010000252.1:0-5960 GCA_046485255.1 Bacteroidales bacterium | reverse complement strand
ACCGTTGATGGTTAGTCTTTAGTCCTCATCAGCCTTCGACATACTGTAAATCTCTTTGATGATATCGGTATATTTCTGGTAGAGGATGTTCCTTTTGAGCTTAAGGGTAGGCGATAGCTCGCCGGTGGCGCTGGTCCATTCATCCACTACGAGGCGGAACCGCTTGATCTGTTCGTGGGTTGCCAGTTTCTTGTTGATTTCATTAACCTCCTGCTGATAACGGGAGATGATCTCCGGCTTGGTGATCAGCTCGGCATTATCGCGGTAGTGGATTCCCTTGCGGGCGCAGTAATCGTGCAGGAACCTGAAGTTGGGCGAGATCAGGGCTGAGGCGAACTTCTGGTTTTCGCCGATCACCATACTGTTCTCGATGAAGAAGGACTCTTTGCACTTGTTCTCAATGCCTTGGGGAGCGATATACTTGCCTCCCGAGTTCTTGAAGATCTCTTTCTTGCGGTCGGTGATCTTCAGGAAACGGCCTTCCACCATCTCTCCGATATCGCCAGTATGGAACCATCCGTCCTCATCAATCACCTCGCGGGTGAGCTCCTCGTTCTTGTAGTAGCCCAACATGATGGAGGGTCCCCTTGCGAGGATCTCCCCGTCGGGGGCGATCTTGACTTCGACGCTGGGCATAACCAGTCCCACCGTTCCGATCTTGATATCGGGATGATACTTCTCGTTGGCGGCGATCACCGGCGAGGTTTCGGTCAGGCCATAGCCCTCCTGCAGGACGATGCCGGCGGCGGAGAACACGCGTGCCAGGCGGGGCTGCAGGGCGGCGCCCCCCGATACGGCGATCTGGATCCGGCCACCCAGGGCAGCTCTCCATTTACTGAAAACCAGCTTGTTGGCAATCTTGAGCTTGAATTCATACCAAGGACCGTTGGCGCCGCCGAACTCGAATTTCTGGCCGAGGTTGACGGCCCAGAAGAAGATCTGTTTCTTGATTCCCTTGAGGGCTTTTCCTTTGGCGACGATCTTGTCGAACATCACCTCGAAAATCCTGGGTACGGCAACGAACATTCCAGGTTTGATATCCTGAAGGTCCTGGACGATGGTGCCGAGGTTTTCGGCATAATAGAGCCCATATCCCTGGAGCTGGTAAGCATAATGGGCGGTTCGCTCAAACACGTGGCAGAGGGGGAGGAAGCTGAGCGCACGGTCGGAGTGGTCGAGTGCCAGCAGGTGCAGTGCATCATTGAAATTGGTGATCACATTCCGGTGCGACAGCATTACGCCCTTCGATTCACCGGTGGTGCCGGAGGTGTAAATGATGGTGAACAGCTCGTCGATGGCAATGCCGGCCTTGATTTCATCCGCCTTGGGCCCCAGCTCTTTTTCGTGCTGTTCCCCCAGTTCGGCGATCTCCTTCCAATTGGGCACTCCCTCCACCACGTTGAAGGTGAAGATCTTTTCGATGTTGGGTGCCTTGGCCATCGCACTCTTGAACTTTTTGCTCAGGCCGGCATCGGAGACGACCACCATCCGGGCATCCGAGTGGCGCAGGATGAATTCCGTTTCCTCCTGACTGAGGGTGGGGTAAATGGGCACGTGCACCACTCCGATCTGCATCATTCCCATATCCAGGAAGTTCCATTCGGGGCGGTTGTTCGAAGCGGTTACGATCTTGTCGCCTTTCTTAAGGCCGAGGGCCAGCAGGCCGATGCTCATCTGTCGGGCGATCCTGGCGTACTCTTCGGTCGACCAGGTGACCCATTGGCCGTCCACTTTTGAGGCCAGGGCATCGGTGCGTGGAAAATTGCCAAGTGCATGATCCACAACATCAAAAACTCGTTTGATTTCCATATATCAGGTTTTAGGGTTGATTACAGGCAGGCGTTGATGGCCTTTAATTCATCTGAAGTGAAATCGGCAGCGCCGGCTATCTTGAGGTTGATTTTCAATTGTTCAGGGGAGCTTGCCCCGATCAGCACCGAGGTGATGAAGCGATGGCTTTTCACCCAGTTCAGTGCCAGTTCGGCCAGGCTGATTCCGAGTTCGCCGGCCATTTTGTTCAGGCGCCTGACGGTTCCGATCACCTGGGCGGTGACTTCCTCTTTCCGGAGGAAGCCGTGTGGTTTGGCGGCCCGCGAGTTGGCCGGTATACCCTCCAGGTAACGGTCGGAGAGCAATCCCTGTGCCAGGGGAGAGAAGGCGATGCAACCGACGCCGCTATCGAGCAGAACCTGGTCGAGCCCCTGGCTGGCTTCAGGGCGCAGCAGTGAGAACTTGACCTGGTGAATTAGGCAAGGGGTACCCAGGCTGCGAAGGATCGACACGGCGTGACTGGTCTGTTCGGGTGAATAGTTGGAGATACCCGCGTAGAGGGCCTTCCCTGACCGGACTGCCTGGTCCAGGGCGCCCATCGTTTCTGCCAGCGGGGTTTCCGGATCGAAGCGGTGTGAATAGAAGATGTCGACATAATCGAGTTTCATCCGCTGCAAGCTCTGGTCAAGCGACGCCATCAGGTATTTTTTTGAGCCAAACTCACCATAGGGCCCGGGCCACATCAGGTAGCCCGCCTTGGTGCTGATTATCAGTTCGTCGCGATACCGTTTCAAGTCGGAGTCCAGAATCCTGCCGAAGGTGGACTCGGCCGCGCCGGGTGGGGGGCCGTAATTATTGGCCAGATCGAAATGGGTGACCCCCTCGTCGAAAGCCTGGAGCACCATCTTCCTTGAATTGGAATAGAGGTCGACTTCGCCGAAATTGTGCCATAAGCCTAGTGAAATGACCGGCAATTGGATGCCGCTAATGCCGCATCGCCTGTAATTCATTAGATCATAGCGGGTTTGAGAGGCTTGATAGGTCATTGCAAACGATTCCGTGCAAATATAAAAATATCTTGATTCAAAATCCTTTGCCTTAAAAATGACCCTAAACCGGAAAAGTTCCTTACTTTTGACCGGTTTGCATCAGGACCTGGAATGCCGACCGTAATATGGATGAGGATAATAGGATTTATTCTTCACGGGAAGATCAGGGGGAAAAAGGCGGTCAAAGCCTCTTTGATTGAACGGTTTCAGCCCAACTATTCGGTAAGGATTTATGAGACAACCCGGCCCAGGGAGGCGGAGCCACTCGCCATTCAGGCCCTCGAGGATGGGTGTGATTACCTGGTGGCGGTTGGCGGGGATGGTACCCTGAACGAGGTGGTCAATGGCTATCTCAAGTTTGAAGGCCCCGGCCGCGGGCGGGTCATCCTGGGCCTGCTGCCTTATGGTACCGGCAATGATTTTGCGCGTGGGGTGGGGATCCGGAGGGATCTTGGCCAGTTTGAAGAGATGCTGAAAAAGTCGGAACCGGTGAGGCTGGACGCAGGCGCCCTTCGTTTCAAGAAAAAGGATGGTTCAATATTCGTACGCTATTTCGACAACATCGCCGACCTCGGCTTGGGAGCCGACGTGGTGGCCCGGGTCAATGGCGTTCACCTGAGGAAAAAGATTATGGGCGGAACGCTGACGTTTTTCCTGTCGGTGATTATCACGTTTATGACTTTCCGTCACAAGAAGGTCCGGATCACCTGGGACGGATTCTCCTGGGAGGGGCCGGTTCTTAGCCTGGTGGTGGCCAACGGTCGCTATTTCGGCAGCGGGTTTGGCATTGCGCCGGAGGCCCGGATGAACGACGGGCTGTTCGAGGTGGTCATCCTGGGCAAGCTCAGCATCCTGGATTACCTGAAGAACTATATGAAGCTCAGGCGCAGCGAGAAGATCGACCATCCCGAGGTGTTTTACCACCGTGCAGCCAAGCTGTATGTGGAGGAAGAGAAGGCCATCATCATCGTCGAGGCCGACGGCGAACTGGAGGGTCACGCACCGCTGGAGTTCGAGTGCCTGCCCGGTGCGCTTAACTTCCTGGTCCCCTGAGAAATCTACAACTTTTCCTTTAAGAGCTCCACTGCTCTGGCCATCGCCTTGTCCAGCCCGTCCGGGTTCTTTCCCCCTGCCGTGGCGAAGAAGGGCTGCCCTCCTCCGCCTCCCTCCATTTCACGGGCGCTTTCGCGGACGATCGCACCGGCGTTGAGCCCGTAGGCCTTGACGAGGTTGTCGGAGATCATCACCGAAAGGCTGGGTTTGCCGTCGATCACCGTGCCGATGATCAGGAACAGGTTCTCCATTTCACCTTTCATTTGAAAAGCGAGGTCTTTGACCAGCGCCTGGTCATCCAGTGCCACCCGCTCGCAGATCAGGCTGACGCCGCTGATGTTCCTGGCTTTGCCAGCCAGTTCACGCTTGACCGATTTCAGCTGCTCCCTGGCAAAACTCTCGATCTTTTTTCGAAGGTGGGCGGCTTCTTCCTGGAGCAGGATGACCGACTCGGCGAGTCCTTTGCCGGTTTTGAGGAGTCCCGAGAGCTCCTGGATCAGGCGGGCGTTTTCCCGGGCTTCTGTTTCGGCCCTGGTGCCGGTCCAGGCTTCGATCCTCCGGATGCCGGCGGCTATGCTGCTTTCCGATTGGATCCTGAAGAATCCGATCTGGCCGGTGGCGTTCACGTGGGTGCCGCCGCACAGCTCGACCGAGTTCCCGAACCGGATCACCCGTACCCGGTCGCCATACTTTTCGCCGAACAGCGCCATAGCTCCCATTTCCCGGGCTTCCTCCATCGGTATGTCGCGCAGCTCCGCCAGGTGGATGTTCTCCCTGATCAATTGGTTGACCATCAATTCAACGATTTCGGTCTCCTCCTGCGTCATCTTGTGGTAATGGGAGAAGTCGAACCGGAGGTAGTCGGGGTGAACGAGCGAACCCTTCTGCTCCACGTGGGGGCCAAGCACGTGGCGGAGGGCGTGGTGCAGCAGGTGAGTGGCGGTATGGTTCCGCATCGTGTCGAGCCGCTTTCCCTCGGTGACCCTGGCCGTGAAGGTAGCCTTCGGATCTGATGGCAACTTATTTGTAATGTGAACGATCAGGTTGTTCTCCTTCCGGGTGTCGATTACCTGGATGGTCTCGCCGTCGCCGCTGATTGTGCCTGTATCACCCACTTGTCCGCCGCTTTCGGCGTAGAAGGGGGTGCGGTCGAACACGAGTTGGTAGAAGGCTGATTTTTGCGACCTGACCTGACGGTATCGGGTGATGCGGATCTTGGCCGTCAGCTCGTCATAGCCCGTAAAGAGTGGATTGTCCCCCTCCCGGAGGATGATCCAGTCGGCTGCCTCCTGGCCACCGGCCTGGCGCGACCGTGATTTTTGCTTCTCCATCTCCGCCTGAAAGCCGTTGAGGTCCACCTCCAGTTTCTTCTCGGAGAGGATGAGCTGGGTGAGGTCGAGCGGGAACCCAAAGGTGTCGTACAGTTCGAAGGCGGCTTTGCCGCTGACCGGCATACCGGGTTCCTGGTCGGCAATGAGCTGCTCGAGGCGGCTGATGCCCGTGTCGAGGGTTCTCAGGAAGGCGGCCTCCTCCTCTGTCACCACCGTGGCGATCAGTTGTTGCTGGGCAGCCAGTTCGGGGAAGGCATCGCCCATCTCAGCCGCGAGAACAGGTACCAGTCCGGCCATAAACGGCTCCCGTTTGTCGAGGAAGGTGAAGGCATACCGTACGGCCCGCCGCAGGATGCGACGGATGACATAGCCGGCGCCCGTATTGGACGGAAGCTGGCCGTCGGCGATCGAGAAGGCGATCGCACGGATATGGTCGGCGATCACGCGCATAGCGACATCCGCCTGGGAGTCGTTGCCATAAACCTTCCCGGTGATGGCTGCGATCGTGGCGATCAGCGGCTGGAACAGGTCGGTGTCGTAATTGGACCGTTTGCCCTGCAGTGCCATACAGAGCCGCTCGAATCCCATCCCGGTGTCGACGTGTTTCTGGGGGAGCAGTTCCAGCTGACCATCTGATTTCCGATTGTACTGGATGAATACCAGGTTCCAGATCTCGATCACCAGTGGGTGGCCGGTGTTGATCAGGCTGCTTCCCGGCACCTGCCGGCGCTCCTCTTCACTGCGGATATCCACGTGG
>JAWOHI010000238.1:0-3135 GCA_046485255.1 Bacteroidales bacterium | reverse complement strand
ATGAACGAGTCTGGGGTGTTCCTGGCGATCGTCATTGCCGAATCGCTGATGACCCTCATCGCCCTAATCCTATTGAGGAGGGGACGCTGGAAACAAAAGTCGGTCTGAGAACCTGCTGGCCGGGCCGGCTAGATCCGCCAGGCAGTAAGGATCATCACCAGTCCGGTACCGGCATCCATCACCCAGGCGGTGAAAGCGATCTCAACGGTGTCGTCGTTGAACAGGTAGGCTCCCTGATATCCGGTCTGCCCAACCGTCCAATACCCGTCGTACCCGGTAACCTGAACATTGACCGGGCCGATCCAAGCCTCCTGGTCGGGGATGTTGAAGACAACCGCATTGCCGGTATCCTTGAAATCTACCCCCGTGAACATAAAGGCGTTGCCGTCATAAAAATCGACCCCACCGGGGGTGGAAGAACTCTTGATCACCCTCATCGTGCCGGTCAGGTCATAAAGCCCCTGCTGGTCACCAATATACACGAGGTCGTTGCCGCTTTCCATATAAAGCTTGACCTCATATTCATACTTGCCTACGACATAGTCACGCAGGTCGGACGACTCGTTCTCACAGGAGGAAAAAAGAAGGAGGATCAACGGGAGGAGGGCTGCCCCGCGAAGGAGCGCGTAATTTGGCTTGAACATAGCTTATTTGTTTGAGATTGAGTTTGATTTATTCAAGGGTTCCGCGGATCGGTCCGATCTTGGTCAGCTCGCGCCGGTAGTATTCGGTCGATTGCCGGAGCCCATCCATCTCTTTCAAAAGCTGTGCCAACCTCCAACCGTAGTGGACTGCTTCCCGGTCGAATGTTTCCAGGACGATGTAATGGAACTTGCGGCCATTAAACCTGGCCTTCAGGGGCTTCTCGTAATTATCGGCAATGAAGGCCAGTATCCCGGCATCGGTACCCTCCCTGAATTCGATGGTCTCCCAGCGGTCGCCCATATCCTCCACCTTGCGGTTCCAGGGATCCGACAGGGGGATGGTGTCGGAAAGGACGAACAGGCCGCTGTCGTACACCCGGAGCGAGGTGTGGTCGATCCACTCCTGGCCGTAATATTGTGAGGAGAGCCAAACCTCACCCTGGTCGTTGAGGTTGACCTTGAGATAGGTGCGGTTCCACGAATTCTCCGGCGTCTGCCGCCGATGCTCATAAATCCCCGGCCTGCCGGCTTCACCCGGCGTGTAGCGGAAGTGCCCCTTGAGGCTCGCCACCTCACCCTCCAACACCTTCATCGTCTCCTCCGAAGCGGCAATCATCTCCTGATAATAGGCGTTTCCTATTATCGTCTTCATTTTCAAGGCTTTTCCGACAATACCGTAATCCGACTCGTACCGGACCAAAATGGAATCCAGCAGGCGCAAGGCCGAACGGGGCTCTGAACGGGCGGCGAACTGTTCGACCTGTAAAAAATCGGCCTCAGCTTTTTTCTGCAGGGCCGAGCTGCAGGAAAAGAGTAAGGATGAAAGGATTAAAGAAACAAGAATGGCAGTAACCCGGATCATAAACACAATTTTTTCAAAAATACATCTTTTAAACCTTTTGCCCCACTAATGAATCTAACTGAAGCCGATTAACTAACTTGCGGCCCTTTGAACCCAAAATGTCACAAAAGATAATCAAGGCAACCGCCCTTTGTCTGGCTGTTTTTGCCTTCCCTTCGTGCACCGACAATTTTCAAGCCAATCTGGACTCCGATCCGATTCCGGTTGTTTACGGGATCATCCATCCGGAGGATTCCACCTATTCGGTTCGGCTGACCAAGAGCTTCATCGGGCCCGGAAATGCCCTTTATTACGCCAAGATAACCGATTCCATTTATTACCGGGATGCCCGTGTCTTTTTGGAGGTCCGCTCCCTGGAAGGGACTCTCGTGGAACGTGTTGAGATGACCGAACGGGAGGTGGAGAGGCGGGAGCCCGGCATCTTCAGCCGGTCGCCCAACCTTATCTACCAGGCCGACACGGTCTTGCTGCACCTGAAACCAGACTGGTATGAATCCCGGGGCGTTCCCTATCAGTTTAACCTGCATCTGGTGGCAGAGATTCCGGGACTTGAGGAGCCGGTCACGGCCATCACCCGGCTCCGGGCGGTTCCCCGGATTACCGAACCCAGATCAGCATTTTACAAGGTATATTTTTATGGCGAACAGACCTTCTGGATGCAGTGGGTCGACTCCAACCCGGAGGGCTATTTCGAGATCCTGGTCAGGCTTCATTATACCGACTTTCTTCAATATGACGAGCGTGAGATGACAGCCGAATGGGTCCTGAAGGGGATTCAGGTCAACCAGACCACCTATTTGGGCAGCACACGCACCTTCTACTCCTATTATTTCAGGCCGGAGAATTTTTACTCCCAGATCCGTGCGGCGATCGTGGATGACAGCACGGTGCTGGCGCGGGTGGCCAGGAGCGTCGATTTCATCGTCCTCTCCTCCAACCGGGAGATGGAGTATTACCGGAAGATCTATGAGATCGCAGATGATTACCACGGTGCGGGCTATACGAACATATCGAACGGCCTGGGGATCTTTACCACCTATGTAACCAACGGCGTCTATGGCCTGTTCCTCGGATTTACCGAGCTCGATTCCCTTGCCAGCGGGCGTTACACCGGGCACCTCCGGTTCAAGAACTGGTAGGCGCGTTGCTGATGTCCCGGCTCAATCCAGGATCACGCACTTCACCAGCCTGACGTCGGTCAGCATCCCGTCGCACCGTCCCTTGACGGTGAGGCTGTCGCCACGCGCAACCCGGCCGATCCTGTCGGCCTGCCGCACGGCCACCAGGCTGTCGATGGTGCAGGTTACCCCAAACAGCGGATCGACGAAGATGACCGTCACGTTGCCCCACTCATTGGTCTCGATGTCCTCAACCCGACCCGCCACTTCCACAATCTTGCCCGCATACCGGGCCATCGCTGTGGTTTCATCCGCCTCAAATTCCTGATAGAGGGTTGTGGCCGGCATCCGGAAATCGGTCCTGGCCTTCAGCATATCCTTCTGTCCCGTCCGGAAGGCATAAAGGAGCGTCCCACCGCCAGGCGGTCACCAGCGCCGGCAGTGGCTGCATGGCTGCGCTCGACGCGGAACGTTATCTGGACTCGATCGGCAGCTGATCCAGGCGCCCCTA
>JAWOHI010000180.1:0-7811 GCA_046485255.1 Bacteroidales bacterium | reverse complement strand
CATCGAATTCAGGGGCTTTGAGCGGGGAACCGACATCAGTCCGCTGACCGGGGAGGTGCGCCCGATTTATGATTACAGCAAGCCATTTACCACCACCGTTCCTTTCTACGATCACTACAAACCCTCCAAAATGGTCACCGCACCGGCATACTATGTGGTGCCACAGGCCTGGAGCGAGGTGGTTGAGCGGCTCAGGATCAATGAGATCGAAATGATCCGGCTTGACCGCGACTCCCTGATGGAGGTGGAGGTCTATTACATCGAGAACCTGGTTTGGGGCCCACGGCCGAACAATGGGCACAACTTCCATAATCAGTTCACCACGCGTAAGGAGGTACAGCGGATCCAGTATTACCGGGGCGACTACCTGGTGCCCGTGAATCAGGAGTCGAACTATTTCATTGTAAACCAGTTGGAACCCGAGGGGCCCGATTCCTACTTCCGCTGGAACTTCTTCGATCCCTGCCTGGAAGACCGTGAGTGGTTCTCGCCCCACCCGGTCCTCGAAGACCGGATCTTCGCCTATCTCAATGAGAATCCCGAAGCCCGGCGCATCCTGGATGAGGCCATTGCCGCCAACCCCACGATGGCCGGCAACCGCACCGCCCAGATGTACTTTGCCTACACCCGGCTCGGGTTGGCCAACAAGTGGGTGGGCAGGTACCCGGTCGCGCGACTGAACTAGGAAGGACGGCCGACGGCAGACGGCGGACGGCGGAAAACCTGCCCCCGGCGAAAGCCAGGCGCTGGCATCGAGAGGATGCTGTGATTCCACATTGACGTTCCAGTTTTCATCCGTGAATGAAAATCGAAACATCGTTTCATTTTGAACGAAAATCAAAAAAATTCAAACGAAAACCAGAATCCTTTGACCTGAAAGTGCAAACAGTTCCGGGAGGGCCGATCGTAATTTTAACTCAGTGAATAGCAAATGTTTAATGGGTTAAACTTTAATAACGATTGTCATGAAAACGCTAGCCTTAATCTTGCTCCTGTGCGCAACCTTACTGGACGGTAATGCACAATCCTACTGGATGAGTTTCACCGGTAAAGGAGATGCCCAGCGCATCGATTCGATCACAGCTACGAACCTCAGATCGGGTCAAACCTTTACGGTTTATGGAACCGAATTGCTAAACATTGCGGTAGATGGCGCTTTTTGCCAGACGAGCGATGGACTTGAAGTTCATCAGTACGGGATGGTTTATCCGAATCCCTTTTCAGGTACTACCAATATTGTAGTGAATGTGGCCGACCGGCAGGACCTGACCGTCTCGGCCAGAAATCTCACCGGCCAGGTGGTGCTAGAAACCTCATTATCCGTTGAGCCCGGAGGAAATGAATTTGCTGTTTCACTGTCGAAGGCCGGGACCTATTTCATCACGGCCACAAGCCCACAGGGGACTGCCTGTTATCAGGCTACTTGCACAGCATCGACCGGAGTTGGTAATTCAATTGTTTTCAAAGGGTTGACCACATCGATGGAATTTCCATCCGGGCTTGGCGGATATAAAAGCGGCCCCCCACACTTGGAGTATCTTCCCATGTTAAAAGGTGATGTCATTCATTACACCTGTTACAGCGGCGATATGGTGACTTACCTGACCGACTCCCCCGGGGCATCCGGAAACTATGATATTCACTTTGTGAAGTGCACGGATGCGGCCGGCATGAACTACCCGGTGGTCACGATTGGCAGGCAGACCTGGATGGCAGCCAACCTGGCCTATATTCCCCAGGTGAGTGATCCAACGGAAGGATCCTTCAAGGCACCCCGCTATTACGTCTATGGCTATGATGGGGAAAATGTGGATATAGCCAGGGAATTGTACAATTATTCCACTTATGGGGCCTTGTACAACTGGAAAGCTGCCAGGTCGGCCTGTCCTGAAGGTTGGAGGCTTCCGACCGACCGGGATTGGCAGGAGTTGGAGCAGACACTTGGAATGAATGCATTTGAAGTCAATCAACCGGGGTGGAGGCAGACAGGTGATGTAGGTTGCCTGATTAAGGAACCTGGGACAGTCCACTGGACCAGTTCCAACGGAATGTTGCAGGGAACCAGCGGGTTCTTTGCTTTGCCCGGCGGATTTCTGCCTGTGGCTGTTGAGGATCCCTACCCGGTCAAATCAGGAAGGGAAGCCAACAGTCCCATTGAGGAAGGATTCCAGAGGATGGGCCAGTGTACCTTTTTCTGGGCGGCCTCCGAGTATAATGCTCTCCAGGGATGGAGCCGGCGGCTCGGCTGCACGCAGAACGGCATTGAAAGGAAGTCTTCGCCAAAGAGTTCCGGCTACTCCGTCCGCTGCATCAAGGATGTCCTGTGGGATGATGTTATAAAAGATACCGGCAACTAACCTAACCCAGGGCAAACATCCGAAAGGATATTATTCAACCCTGCTCTCTCAAGGAGCAGGGTTTTTTTGTAGCCTTCACCTTCCTGCCGCCGTCCGCCGTCCGCCCCCGGCTTTCGCCGGGGCAGGCCGTCCTTTCAGTACCGGCATTCGCGGGCGGCCAGGCCGAACGCCACCAGGTGTTCCGGCGGGCAGTCGAAGAAATGGTCGGAGGCGGCACAGATGTAACCGCCCTCATAGCCCACCTTTTCGAACAGCTCGTGGACATTGCTACGGATCTTTTCGACCGGGCCCTCCGAAAGGGTGCTGAACTGATCGACTCCGCCGATAACGGCGATGCGGTTGCCCACCCTGCGCTTGAAATCCCAGGGCTCCTGGTTGCCTCCAACGCTCACGGGTGCAAGCGTTTCCGAAACATCGGCCCCGGTCTGGATGATCAGCTCCTCAATTCCAACCGTCCCGCCGCACGTATGGTACGAGACCAGGAAGCCCAGGTCGTGCAGGGCATCGTGCATCTGCCGGTCGTAGGGGAGGCAGAACTCTTCGAAAAGGGCGGGGGAGATAACCGTGGATGAGGCTGACCCGCCGCCCGTCTCAATCAGGTCGAATTTGGCTCCTTTCATCGATTCGATGAAGATCAACTTCTTTTCCAGCAGGATCTTCATCAGCTCGTGGACCCAGTCGGGCTTCTCGAAAGTGGCGTATATCAGGGCGGTGATGTCGTACAGGCAGGCGGCGTGCTGCCAGCACCCGGCCTGGTCGCCCCACACGAATCCCCGGAGGATGCCGTTGTCGCCCACCTCGTCGTACCGCTTCCTTACGGGCTCCAGGGTCAGGGTTCTGGCTGGCATATATTTCCGGATCAATTCAATGTCATCATCACGCTTGATCAGGTAGTCCGTGATCCAGGTGGTTTTCCGGTTGCCTTCGGTTTTGTAGGTAAGGATGCCATCCGGCGTTTCAATGGTATGGTGAACAATCCGTTGATCAGGGTTGTTGCTGACCACCAGAGGGATATCCATCCAGGTTTTGGTATTGAAAAGCGTAGGGTCAGAGTCCACCACCCAGAACTGGTCCATCTCCTCGAAATACTGAATTTGCGCGTCAAGACCGGTGAGTCGGAAAGCCTCCAGGTCGCTGATGCCGCCCATAAACTGGTCAAGATGATAGGCCTGCCACTGGTGGATGGAAACAGGCAGCCGGTCGGGCTTGCCGCGGTTCAACGCGGTGAGAAGTCGCTCTTTTGAGGTCATTGCGCAAATGTAAGTGATTTACACGGTCTCGAGCACATCCCAGACGAACGCCCGGATGCCCACCTCCTCATTGATGGCATTCAGCTTCCTGACGCCCTCCAGCATCCCGGGAACCTGCCCGTCATCCACGATAGCCAGGACGGATGAGTTCATTTCAGGCCAGGTATGTGTGCCCATCCTGGGCTCGCCGGTATCGGATCCGCGTCCCTGGACCGTCTCCCACTTGGTATAGCCCTTGATATTCAGGCGGTCGAGCATAAAGTCGATCCGTTCGGTATGGGCTTGATTATAAGCGATGAATACTGCTTTCATTTTCTATTCCTTTCTATTTGTCCAGGAAATCAAACTTCCGGCGCACCTGCCGCTGCTTGTCGCGCTCCCCTTTGGCAGCGAAGACGCGGTAAACCACCGGGACGATGATCATCGTGACGATGGTGGAGAAGATGAGCCCGCCGATCACCGAGATCCCCATCGGGCTCCAGAGTTCCGATCCTTCCCCTTTGCTGAATGCCAGCGGGATCATAGCCAGGATGGTGGTCAGGGCCGTCATCAGCACCGGGCGAAGCCTTGATCGGCCGGAGAGGATGATGGCCTCATTCAGGTCGTAGCCCCGGTCGCGCATCAGGTTGATGTAGTCAACCAGCACGATGGCGTTCTTCACCACGATGCCGATCAGCATCACCATCCCGAGGGCAGCCACCAGGCTGAGGCTGGTGTTGGTGAGGAGCAGGGCCAGGATGGCGCCCGAGAAGGCGAATGGGATGGAGAACATTATGATGAACGGCATCTTCAGTGACTCAAACTGCGATGCCATCACGAGGTACACCAGTATCAGGCTGAGGATCAATAGTAAGGCAATATCCTGGAACCCTTCCTGCTGGTCCTTGTAGGCTCCCCCGATGTCGATCAGGAAATCCTGCGGAACCTCGGTCTCCTTCACCACCTGCTCCATTTGCAGGGCCAGCTTGCCGGTTGACACCTTGTAGGGCGTTACCGATACCCTGACCATTCGCTCCAGGCGCTTGTGCTCGATATTGGGGGGCGACCAGTGCTCGACCACGCGGCCCACCTCGCCCAGCCGGACAGTGGCACCGGCGGCGGTCTGCAGGGCAATGTTTTCTATGTCGGTGATGGAACTGCGGTACTCCTTCGCCAACCGGATGACCACGTTGTACTCATTCCCCTCCTCCCGGTAGCGTGTGGCGGTCATTCCGGTCACCCGGTTATACAGCGCGGTGGAGACCATCGCCGTATTCAGCCCGACAGACGCCATCTTCACCCGGTCGAGCTCCACCCGCATCTCAGGCCTGGCCTGATCGCGGCTGACCTGGACGTTCCGGGCGCCCTCGATCTTCCTGATCTTATCTTCCAGCTCATTGGCCAGCCGGGTGGACTCATCCAGGTCGTGGCCGTAGATCTCCAGGTCGACCGTGTTGGAGCCCATCATATTACCCCCGGTGTTGATGTTGTACTTGACCACCTCGGGATAGCTGTCCAGCTTGATCCGCAGCTCCTCGGCGATATCCCAGACGGTCCGGCTGCGGTCGACGCGATCGACGAGCCTGATCGTAAAGTTTACGATGTTTGAGCCCGATCCCTGGAAGATGGCCATTATGCCAGCCTCATCATCGGCACCTGCCGATGCGGAGATGAGCAGGATCTCGCCGACTCCGTCCAGGTACTGCTCAAAATCACGGGCAAAAGCGGCCGATTTTTCAAAGCGGGTTCCCGGCTGAAGGTCGACGGTTATGGAGAGGCGGCCCTCATCCGACTGGGGCATAAAATCGGTGCCCAGCCTCCCCGACAGGAGCAGTGTGCCGATAAAGATGGCGGCAGCTGCGATGGTAACGAACCGCTTGTGCCTCAAGCTCCACTTCAGCGACCAGGCGTAGGCGCCATCCAGTTTGTCGAGCAGTGGGATGATGGTCCGCTCATAAGGTCCCTGCCGCCTGGTCAGGCGCAACTTGAGTAATTTTGAGCTGAGCATCGGGGTGAGGCTGATGGCGGTGAGGGTGGAGGTGACCACCGTGATGGATACGATCCATCCTAACTGTCTGAACATCACGCCAGTCAAGCCCTTGATCAGGGTCATCGGGAAGAAAACCGCCAGGATGGTCAGGGTGGTGACGATGACCGCCAGCCACACCTCATTGGTGGCGTAGATGGCTGCCTCGCGCGGGGTGCTGCCCCTTTCGATGTGCTTGGAGATGTTCTCCAAAACCACGATGGCATCGTCCACCACCATCCCGATGGCGATCGAGAGGGCCGACAGGGAGATGATGTTGATGGAGTTGCCCGAGACGAAGAGGTAGATGAAGGCCACCACCAGCGAGATGGGGATTGTCAGGATGATGATGAAGGTGGCCCGCCAGCGGCCCAGGAAGAAAAGAATCACCAGCGTGACGAACACGAGTGCATATAACAGCGTGTTGGTCAGGTTGTTGATCGATCCCTTGATGAAGGTGCTGGTATCCATTATCGTCTGGATCTGGACATCCGGAGGCAGATTGGCCGAGAGGCGCTGGACTTCGCGGTTCACTTCGCGGGCCACCTTGACCGTATTGGCCCCCGACTGCTTCGTGACCATCAGGCGTACGCCGGTCTGGCCGTTGATCTTCTCGTCGATCGACATTTCGCGGATCGAGTCACGGACCGTGGCGACATCCCTGAGGTAGATCGCCTGCCCGTTAAAGCTTCCGAGCACCAGGTCCCTGATCAGGTCTGAATTCTGAAATTCACCCTCGACCCTCAGCGGGTAGTCCATCTGGCCCATTTTGAGGTTTCCGGCCGGCATATTCATATTTTCGGCACGGATCACGTTACCCACCTGCTCGACACTGAGGTTATAGGCCTCCAGCTTGCGGGGGTCGAACTCGATGGTCACCTGGCGCTCGGGCTGCCCGAACACGTTGATCGACCCGATCCCTTCGATCCGGTTCAGGGGGTTGACGATGAAGGTCTCCAGGGTCTTTTCGATGCCCTGGTAGCTCTCTTTCGCGGTGACCGCGTACATCAGGATCGGCATCATACTCGCCCTGAGCTTCAGGATCAGCGGATTATCGGCCTCTTCCGGCAGCACGTTCTCCAGGATCGACAGCGCGTCCCGGATATTGTTCGCCGCCTCATTCAGGTCTGTTTCGTACTCAAACTCCAGTGAGACGACGGAGATGTTATCCCTCGAAACCGACGTGATCTCCTTCAGTCCATCAATGGCATTGAGGGAGGATTCCATCGGCTTGGAGATGTTGTTTTCGATATCGGCGGCACTGGCTCCCCGGTAGGAGGTCACCACCGTGATGGCCGGAAACTCAATATCCGGGTAAAGATCGATCGGCAGGTTGCTCAGGGAGTAGAAACCAAACACCATAACCGCCAGGAACACCATAAAGGTGGTGACGGGTTTGGTTACGGCACTTTTATAAATACTCATCGTACGTGGTCGTTAATCGGTCAAATGAATGTTCAAATCACGTGGATCTTCGATCCCTGCAGCAGCCGGGCCTGTCCCTCGATGATCAGGTCCATCCCTTCTTGCAGCTCGGTAGAGAGGACCTCCACCTGGTCGTTCAGGCGATTGCCGATCTCCACGTCGATCCTTCTTGCTGTACCGTTATCATTGACAAACAGGTACCGGGTGTTCGTTCCGGATTGCTTCAGTACGGAATTGGCCGGAACCACCAGGGCTTCCTCCTCCCCAAGCTCGATCCGGATGGTGGCGAACATCCCCGGCCGGAGGGCTTCCTGCGGGTTTGTCACCAGGATTTCGATCTTGAAAGTGCGGGTGACCGGGTCGATGGTGGGGTAAACGTTGATAATCTTTCCTTCAAATACCTGGTTTTTAATGATATCAGAGGTTATAGCCGCTGTCATTCCCATCTTGACCGATTCATAATAGGTTTGGGAGATGCTGACCATTGCCTTGAGTGGGTTGATCTGCATCAGGGAGAGGATGGCGGCCTTGCCGGCTGCGGTATTCGGGGCGCCTGAGTAGAGCTCTCCATTTTCGAAGTACTTGCCGGTGACGATCCCGTCGATCGGGGATTTCAGGGTGGTGTTCCGGGTGAGGAAATCGACGTTGGAGAGGGCCAGGTCGTATTGTGTTTTAGCCAATTGATATTGCTGTTCGGAGATGCTCCGCAGCTTGTAGAGGGTATCGATGCGCTGCAAGTTATCCTGGGCGCTGGCGAGCTGGGTTTTGGCCTGG
>JAWOHI010000077.1:0-2708 GCA_046485255.1 Bacteroidales bacterium | reverse complement strand
ATATATTATCAATAACCGTACCAACTGTTTTTAAGCACAAAATTGGTAATTTTGTCACCCGTGATGGAGAACCTGACCGATCGGATCAATCGTAGCCTGGCCCAGCCGGTGTTCCGGAAAGTGGCCGCTGCAGCCGCCTCAACCGGTTCCGACGTGTATGTGGTGGGGGGATTTGTCCGCGACCTGCTGCTCGGGCGGGAATCCAAGGATGTGGATTTTATGGTCGTGGGTAGCGGGATTGAGCTGGCCGAGCAGCTGTCGCAGGGCAGAAACTTCTCCAATGTCCAGCTGTTCAAGAACTTCGGCACCGCGATGCTGCGGTATAACGACCTGAGCATTGAGGTGGTCGGGGCCCGCCGCGAATCCTACGACCCCCAATCCCGCAAGCCGGCCGTGGAGAGCGGGACGATGGAGGATGACCTCAGGCGGCGGGATTTCACCATCAACGCACTGTGCATCAGCCTCAACGAAAAAGATTTCGGTCAATTGACCGATCTGTTCGGTGGCGTGAAGGATCTGTCCGACGGGCTGATCCGGACGCCATTGGATCCCGACCTGACCTTCTCCGATGATCCGCTCCGGATGATGCGCGCCGTCCGTTTTGCCAGTCAGCTCGGGTTCCGGATCGACCCGGCCACTTTGTCAGCCATCCATCGCAACCGGGAGCGGATCCATATCATCTCCGCGGAGCGGATCGCTGAGGAGCTCAACAAGATCATCCTCTCACCCCGCCCGTCGGTGGGCTTCAGGCTGCTCGACCAGACCGGCCTGCTGGAGATCGTCTTCCCCGAGCTGCACGCGATGAAGGGGATTGACGAGCGGAATGGCGTGCGGCACAAAGATAATTTCCTCCATACCATCCGGGTGCTCGACAACATCAGCCCTCATACCGACGACCTCTGGCTGCGCTGGGCCACCCTTTTGCACGATATCGCCAAGCCCCAGACCAAGCGGTTCGACCCGGAGACCGGCTGGACCTTCCACGGGCACAACTTCGTAGGTGCAAAAATGGTCGGCCAGATCTTCCGTCGGCTCAAGATGCCGCTCAACGAGAAGATGAAGTACGTCCAGAAAATCGTCAACCTCCATATGCGGCCGGTCGTCCTGACTGAGAATACGGTGACCGATTCGGCCGTCAGGAGGCTGCTCTTTGAGGCCGGCGATGACATCGACGACCTGATGACGCTCTGCGAAGCCGACATCACCTCCGGCATCCGGGAGAAGGTGGTCCGGTACCTGCAAAATTTCGCCCTGGTGCGCGAAAAGCTGAAGGAGATCGAGGAGAAGGACCGCGTAAGGAACTGGCAGCCACCCGTTTCGGGCGAGGAGATAATGGCGGTTTTCAACATCCCGCCATCCCGCCCCGTGGGGACCATCAAGAATATAATCAAGGACAGCATCCTCGACGGCCTGATCCGGAACGACCGGGAGGAGGCGTGGCAACTGATGCTGCAAACCGGCCGGGAGCTGGGACTGGTTCCGCAACCGGGCACCGAAACCCCTTTTAAAACAGAAACTACGGATGGAAAAGATTGATTTCAAGCCCGGCAACATGGTTTATCCGGCACCGGCGGTACTGGTGAGCTGCGGCGAAACGGAGGAGGAGTACAACCTGATCACCATCGCCTGGACCGGCACCGTCTGTACAGACCCTCCGATGGTTTACATCTCGATCAGGCCCGAGCGCCACTCTTTCGGTATCATCCAGCGCACCAGGGAGTTCGTGATCAACCTCACCACCATCGAGATGACGAAAAAGGTCGATTGGTGCGGGGTGCGCTCCGGCCGCCAATACAACAAGTTCAAAGAGATGAACCTCACCCCCGGCCCCTCGAAAACCATCAAGGCCCCCATCGTGATGGAGTCGCCGGTGAACATCGAATGCCGGGTGACCGACATCCGCGAGCTGGGCACTCACCATATGTTCCTGGCCGAGGTGGCCAATATCCAGGTAAACCAGAAGCTGATCCACCCGGTTAGCGGCAAGCTCAACCTGTTGGATTCAAACCTGATAGCCTATGTACACGGGAATTACCGGGTGATGGGCAAACTGATCGGTGCCTCAGGTTACAGCGTGCGCAAAAAGCGCGACCAATAATCATCCCCGGTTAACGGCGGTACCTGATATCCAAATAGATGGGCAGGTGATCGCTGTAACCGCCCTGGTAAACCGGTCCATTGAAGGTGCGGTGCGGCTTCACCCCAAGATATTTATCATCTGACACCAGCAGGTAATCCGGTTGGAACACCCGCATATCCGTATGTCTGGTGTAGAGCAGGGCCGTTGTGTCGAGCAGGCTGCCCGATACCACGAAATGATCAAGCAAATTCCAGGTTCCCAAATACTTGTATGTTCCGCCCGGATCCCTTTTCTTCAGGATCGGGGTCAGGTCGTACAGCGCCGCAGGATCCAGCGACTCAGCCGTGACCAGCGCCCCCAATCCTTCTCGGACGCTCAGATCGTGGGGCTCATCATTAAAATCGCCCGTGATCACCACCCGGGCATTGGGTGAAAGCGTCCTCACCGAATCCACCACGGAGCGGATCAGGGAAGCTACGTGGATGCGCCGGGGCCTGGAAGGCACCTCGCCGCCCGAGCGTGACGGCCAGTGTGATACAAGGATGTGAAGGGTGTCGATCCGGCCCAGGATACCGCTGGCATAGAGGATGTCGCGCGTCAGGATCCCGGGCTCGTCAGGGAATTGCAC
>JAWOHI010000046.1:0-11895 GCA_046485255.1 Bacteroidales bacterium | reverse complement strand
AAAGGGCTAAGAACCGCTTTCCCGATCTCGAGTTCGTCGTGGGCAACATCGGCACGGGCGAGGCTGCAAAGGCCCTGGCGGCAGCCGGCGCATCAGCGGTCAAGGTGGGTATCGGACCAGGATCAATCTGCACCACGCGGGTCATCGCCGGTGTCGGGATTCCACAGCTGACTGCCATCTATGAGGTGGCTAAAGCGCTGAAAGGAAGCGGAATACCCGTGATTGCCGACGGCGGCGTACGCTACTCGGGTGATATCGTCAAGGCCCTGGCCGCCGGCGCTGATTCGATAATGGCCGGCTCCCTATTTGCCGGCACGGAGGAATCACCCGGCGAAACCATCATCTACCAGGGGCGCAAGTTCAAGACCTACCGTGGAATGGGCTCCATCGAGGCGATGCAGCGCGGATCGAAGGACCGCTACTTCCAGGATGTCGAGGACGACATCAAGAAACTGGTGCCCGAAGGGATCACCGCCCGTGTCGCCTTCAAAGGATCGCTCAACGAAGTGATATTCCAGCTGGTCGGCGGGCTGAGAGCCGGAATGGGCTACTGCGGCGCCCGGAACATCAGTGACCTGCAGAAGGCTCGTTTTGTCAGGATAACCACCAGCGGCGTGATTGAAAGCCATCCACACGATGTGGCCATCACCCGCGAATCCCCGAATTATTCCCGGGAAGCCTGACCGCTTCATAACAAATTACCGTTTTTAACGTTTGAAAAGGACTTCGTAAAATTAGCAGTCGAACAAATGAACCACAGGATTTTTTCAAGATTCATTCTCGCGATAATGGTGACGTTGACCGGCCTTGCAGCCAACGGCCAGGACCAGGTGCTGATGACAATTGACGGGAAACCCGTCATGGTCAGTGAGTTTACCAGGATACTGAACAAGAACAGGAGCAACCTGTCGGGGCAAAAGACCGATATCAACGAATCGCTCGACCTGTATATCAACTTCAGGCTCAAGGTTCTGGAGGCTGAATCCCTCGGCCTCGACACAACAGCCCGCTTCAAGGCCGAGCTCGAACAGTACCGGGTTCAGCTGGCAAAGCCCTACCTGATGGATCAGGAGGTCACCGACGAGCTCGTTTACGAAGCCTATGAGCGAAGCCAATGGGAAGTTCGGGCCTCCCATATAATGGTCGCCGTCCGCCCCGATGCCTCCAGCCAGGATACCCTCATCGCCTACCGCAAGGCTATGGCGATCCGCGACCGGATTGCCGGCGGCGAAGATTTTTCCAAAGTGGCGGCAGAAGTGAGTGAAGATCCCTCCGCCCGGGTCAACTCGGGCGACCTCGGCTATTTCTCGGCCCTCTGGATGGTCTACCCCTTCGAAAACGCAGTTTATTCAATGAAAATCGGGGATGTCAGCCAACCGGTGCGGACCCAGTTCGGTTACCATATCCTCACGCTGACCGACAAGCGGCCCGCTCGTGGAAAGATCCAGGTGACCTCCATCTGGAAGGCCTTCAACTACGGGATGTCCGATCAGGAGAAGGCTCGCATCAGGGAAGAGGCCGAAAGCATTTACCTCCAATTGCGCTCCGGGGCCGACTTCGGGGAGCTGTTCCGCAAGTATTCTGACGACCGCAACCAGTCGAACCGCGGCGACGCCGGCTACTGGTTCGGCATCAATGAAAAGGAGCCTGCCTTTGAGGAGGCCGCCTTTGCTCTCCAAAATGTTGGCGATTACACTGAGCCCGTGGCCACATCCATCGGCTATTTCATCATCCGCCTGCTCGACCGCAAGCCGCCGGAAACCTTCGAAGAAGCGAAAAGCACCCTCTACTTCAAGATCTCCAGGCTGCCCGACCGCGCAATGAAAAGCGAATCCGCCGTCATCGACAAGCTGAAAAAGGAGTACGACTTTCAACTGAACCAGGCCAATTTTGAAGAGTTCTACCGGATGGTCGATCCCTCCATTTTCGAGTCGCGCTGGGATGCCAACCCTGCCCTCGCCAAAACAGGGGAACTGTTCACGCTGGGCGGGCACTCCTGGAAACAGGCTGATTTCGCCCGGTACCTGGCCCTCAATATGAAGGAGAGCAGCATCCGGACGATCGGGGAATACGTGGACGACAAGTTCAACGAGTTCGTCAGGACCGAGATCCTGAAATTCGAGGAGACTCAGCTCACCAGGAAATTTCCCGAGTACCGCGACCTCTACCAGGAGTTCCGCGACGGGAACCTCTTCTTTGAGATTGCCGACAAGAAAGTATGGTCAAAAGCTTCCCAGGATTCTGCAGGCCTGGCCCAGTTCTTCGCCGGCCACCGGTCGGGTTACATGTGGCCCGAGCGACTCGACGCAATGGTGATCGACTGCAAAGGCAGCAGCGATCTTGACAAAATGATCGAGGAGTTCAGAAACGCCCTGAACAAAAACTGCAAGAACGGTTGCGACGGCGCCAGCACGGAAGAGATGCTCGGCAAGATCGCTTCAAAATACCAGGGCAACAGCTTCGAAATCCTCGACCGCCTCTTTTCCAAAGGCGACCAGTGGATGGTCGATCAGATCAAGTGGAAGAAAGGCCTCTCCGAGATCTTCGTCAACCCGAACAGCAAATCATTCGTCTGGGTCAACCAGGTGGTCAGCCCCCAACCTAAGAAGCTGGAAGAGATTAAGGGTCTGGTCATTGCTGATTATCAGGACTATCTCGACAAGGAGTGGGTAAAGGATCTTAGGCAGAAATATCAGGTTAAAATCAACCGTGATGTGCTTTCGCAGATCAAGTTATAACATTCTTACCTCCTGGCCGATTCTGGTCCTGCTGTTGGCAGCCGGATTGTCAGCCTGCAATTTTTCGGGTCGACGATCGGGGGAACTACCCCTGGCAAAAGCATTTAACCGATACCTCTATCCCAGCGACGTCCTTGGCCTGATCCCACAGGGGACCACTCCCGAGGATAGCACGGTGCTAGTCAGGTCCTATATCGACCTCTGGCTTAAAAGGCAGGCAGTCCTGAACCGGGCTGAGTTCAACCTGCCCGAGGACAAGAAGAATCTCCAGAAACTGATTGAGGAGTACCGGACATCCCTGTTGATCTACGAATATGAGAAGCTGATGGTGGCCCAGAACCTCGACACGATCATCACCAATGCCCAGATCCGGAAATATTATCTCGACAACTCCGAGAATCTGCCGCTACAGCATCCCATCATTAAAGGAGTCTTTATCAGGGTGCCAGCATCCTCCACGAAGCTGAGGGAATTCCGGCAGAACATCAGGGCATCGGGCGACCTCTCCTATACCAGCCTTTTCAGCCTCAGCGCCGAATACGCCGAAAGCATAGAATCTTACGAGGAAAACTGGACCAACTTCACCCTGCTTATGCAGAAGATTCCTGGGAATCTTGATAATCCGGAGCGGTTCCTCACCAAATACCGCTACCTGGAGGCTGAGGATGACGCCTACACCTATTTTGTCAAGATCTACGATTTTAAGCTGCCGGGCGAGGTTCCGCCGCTGGAATACATTGAACACGAGATCCGTGACATGCTGTTGAACCGCCGGAAGATCGAGTTCCTGCGCGAACTGGAAGAGTCCATCTTCAACCACGCCGTTATGCAAAACCAGGTAGAAGTTTATGAAAACAGATAAGACGCTCATTCCCATCCTCCTGCTCCTGCTCCTGCTTCTGCCGGGATCCCTGGCTGCACAAATTACCGGGCAGCAGGATCCGGTGATCATCGACCGGGTCATCGCCGTGGTGGGCAGGCACCCGATCCTTCAATCGGACCTGGAGGACCAGATCAGCCAATTGCGCCAACAAGGCGTTGATTTCAAGGAAGATCCCAAGTGCCAGGTGCTGGAATCCCTCCTGATCAGCAAACTCCTGCTGAGCCAGTCGGAGATCGACAGCATCGAAGTTTCGGACGATGAGGTGCGCCGGGAGGTTGACAACCGGATCAAAAGTATGCTGGCTTACTATCAGGGCGATGAGCGGATGGTTGAGACAATGTTCAACAAGAAAATGGTGGAGATCAACGAGGACCTGTTCAAGCCGATGAGGGAGCAATTGATTGTGAGGCGGATGCAGCAGGAGATCTATAACAAACTGGAGGTGACCCCGTCGGAGGTGCAGAAGTTTTTTCGGCGGATACCCGAAAATGAGGTACCGATCCGGCCCGAATCGATGGAGATCAGGGAGATCACGCTGAATCCGAAAATCTCCGAAGAGGAGCTTGCCCGGGTCCAGGCACGGTTGATGGAATTCAGGGACCGTATCCAGAAGGGCGAGAGTATGAGCGCGCTTGCCGCTATCTACTCTGAGGATCAGGGGTCGGCCCTGAAGGGTGGTGAGCTCGGCTTCATCCCCCGTGGCAGCCTGGTACCGGAATTTGCGGCAGTGGCGTTTAACCTGAAACCCAACGAGGTTTCCAGGGTGGTCAAGACCGAATTCGGCTATCATATCATCCAGCTCATCGAGCGGCGTGGCGACCTGATCAACTGCAGGCATATCCTGCTGATACCCAAACCATCCATCGAGGAACGCGATAGGAGCAGACAGCGCCTCGACAGCATTGCCCAGATCATCCGGGAAGGCAAGATGACCTTTGAACAGGCTGCCCCGCGCTTCAGTAATGAAAAGAATACCAGTAACAACGGCGGACTGTTGGTCAATATGACCCAGTCGCAGAATTACAACACCACCTGGTTCGAGCCCCAGGAGCTCTCCAAGGAGGTGCTCGATGCCGTGCGTAACCTCAAGGTTGGCGAGATCTCCTCCGTTTTTGAGTCAAGGGATGCTAGCAACAACTTGGTTTACAAGATTGTATCAATCAAATCCAGGAGGCCGGCCCATCGGGCCGACCTGAAGCAGGATTACCAGTTCATCCAATCGCTTGCCTTGCAGGAGAAACAACAGAAGACCCTGAGCGACTGGGTGGAAAGGAAGCAACAGTCAATGTTCATCCGGATCGACCCCGATTTCAAGGGCTGTAAGTTTGAGAGCGAAGGTTGGCTGAGGTAGGTTGCTATTTACGATTTACGATTTACGATTGACGAATTACGATTGACTTTAAGATATGAGTGACAAGGAAGCAGTCGACCGGTTGAGGGGTTCTTACGAGCAGTTTTTCAATGAGATCCGCAAGGTGATCATTGGGCAGGACGAGGTGGTGAAGGAGGTCCTGATCAGCGTTTTCAGCCGCGGGCACTGCCTTCTTGTTGGAGTACCGGGGTTGGCCAAGACCTTGCTGGTGACCACCATTGCACGCATTTTGGGCCTTGATTTCAAGCGGATCCAGTTTACCCCCGACCTGATGCCTTCGGATATCATCGGTACGGAGATTCTGGATTCGAACCGGGTGTTCCGTTTTGTCAAGGGGCCCCTATTCGCCCATATGATCCTGGCTGACGAGATCAACCGCACCCCGCCCAAGACCCAGTCGGCCCTGCTCGAAGCGATGCAGGAGAAGTCGGTCACCTCAGGTGGAGTCCGCTACCAGCTGGACGACCCGTTTTTCGTGCTGGCCACCCAGAACCCCATTGAACAGGAGGGGACCTACCCATTGCCGGAGGCGCAGCTCGACCGGTTTATGCTAAACATTCTGCTCGACTATCCCAAAATGGAAGACGAGATCGACATCGTGCGCCGGACCACCTCCGATGAAGTGGCCGACCTGAACCAGGTGATCACTCGTGAGGAGATCCTCTTTTACCAGGGCCTGATCCGACGGGTGCCGGTCAATCACTCGGTGATCGAATGGGCGGTCAACCTTACTACCAGAACCAGGCCTAACATCGACCAGGCACATTCGATGGCTAAAGAGTTCCTGACCTGGGGAGCCGGCCCCCGCGCATCCCAGAACCTGATTGTCGGCGCCAAAACGCACGCCGTGCTTCACGGCAAGTACGCCCCCGATATTGAAGATGTCAGGGCCATAGCCCCAGCCATCCTCCGTCACCGAATCATCCGCAACTACAAGGCAGAAGCCCGCGGCATTTCGGTGGAAGACATCATCCATGAGATGCTGGCTTAAATCCATCCTTCTTCCAGCGGTCCTGCTGCTCACCAGCGTATCCGGCCGGGCTCAGGAGACCCTCATTGTTGATTTCACGGCTGAACTCATCGAGTATGACGAGTCGGTCGGCAAGGGGATCCAGCGGCTGCTCGGAAGTGTCTGGATGAAACACAAAAACCTCGAACTCACTTGTGACAGCGCCTATCTCGATCAGGCCAACAACCGTTTCAAGGGGTACAGCCGGGTTCACATCATCAAGGCGGATACCCTTCACGTCTATGCCCGGCATATCGATTACAACGGGCGCAACGAGTTGGCCCGCCTCGAAGGGCAGGTCAGGATGGAAAACGGCGCCACCAGTCTGAAGGCTCCACGGCTCGATTACAATATGAAAGAGGAGATCGCCTGGTACTACGGGGGTGGCCAGATCATCGACAGCTCGAATACCGTCGAGAGCTTCTGGGGCTACTATTTTGTTGACAGTGATGAATTCGTATTCAACGAGAACGTAGTCTTCACCAACCCCGACAACACCCTGCTGACCGACAGCCTGCGGTACAACAGCAAGACCGAGCAGATGTGGTTTGAAGGGCCCAGCCAGATCTTCAGCGATACCAATTACATCTACTGCAACCGGGGGTTCTATGACTCCAAGAACCGGATCTCCTCCTTTACCAGTGAGGTGTTTATGCAGGCCAAGGAGCAATTGCTCAGGGCTGACAGCCTGGTTTACAATCAGGCCGACCGGTTCACCGAAGCCTTCAGGGGGATCGAGCTGCAGGACACGGTGGAGAACATCATCATTCGGGGGGAGCGGCTGTTTTATGACGAGGACCGTAACAGTTTCCGGATGACGGAGGATGTTTTTTTTATTTTGGCCGAGGAGAAGGATAGCCTTTTCCTGCACTCCGACACCCTCTTTTCCATCCGCCTTGAAGAGCGCAATACCCGGCGGATTTTGGCCTTCCCCAAGGTGCAGTTCTTTCGGGAAGATATCCAGGGGCGATGCGACTCGCTCGACTACCTCATTGCCGACAGCCTGATTCAACTATTTAAGGATCCGGTCATCTGGCAGGATAATAACCAAATGACGGCCGACACCATCGGCATCTACCTGTTTGACGACGGAATTGAGCGAATGGTGCTGAGCCGTTCGGCTTTGCTCATCACCAGGGAAGATTCCCTTTATTACAACCAGATCAAGGGCAAGGAGATCACCGGCTTCTTCACCAATGATGAACTGAGCCGGGTTGTGGTGACCGGCAATGGGGAAAGCTTGTTTTACCCCAAAGACGGTGAAGAAATCATCGGCCTCTATAAAGCAGTGAGTAGCAGCATCACCATCATCCTTTCCGATGGCAAGATCAAAAAAATATCATTCATCAAGGAGCCCGACTCCAAAATGCTGCCCATCAAGGGGTTGACCGATGCAGATCGGTTTCTGGAAGGATTTCGGTGGCTGGGGGATAAACGGCCGGTTGACCGGGAGGATATCAGGAACTGGAAATAAAAAAGGCGCTCGCGGCGCCTTTAATCTTTTTCAGTACTCCTCCTCGTTGAAGAAAAAGTCGTCTTTACTGGGATAATCCGGCCATATATCCTCAATGCTCTCATAGATCTCACCTTCGTCTTCAATCTCCTGAAGGTTTTCGATCACTTCAAGCGGCGCACCTGACCTAATGGCGAAATCGATCAGCTCATCCTTTGTGGCTGGCCAAGGAGCATCCTCAAGTTTTGAAGCCAATTCAAGCGTCCAATACATATACGTAAGTTTTTACTGGCAGAATTTCCGCAAATGTAAATGATTTAACCAAATAAACAACTGAAAAGTATTTCAGTTGACTACATCATTCATCAAATCACTTTCAATGTGTCCATCTAACAGTCGGATAATGCGTTGTGAGCGCCTGGCGATGTCCTCCTCGTGGGTGACGACAATGATGGTATTGCCCTGCTGATGAATCTCTTGTATCAGCCTCATTATGTCGACGGAGGTTTTGGAGTCGAGGTTTCCGGTTGGTTCATCCGCCAGGATGATGGAGGGTTTGTTTACAAGGGCTCTGGCGACAGCCACCCTCTGACGCTGACCGCCGGAGAGTTCGTTCGGCTTATGGGTGACCCGATCGGCCAGCCCCACATTCCGCAGAACCTCCAGCGCGCGTTCGCGCCGTTCGTGCTTGGGGACGCCCCCATAGATCATCGGAAGGGTGACGTTCTCAAGAGCGTCATATCGCGGTAACAGGTTGAAAGTCTGAAAAATGAAACCGATCTCCTTGTTCCGCACAACAGCCAGCTCGTCGTCCACCATTTGGCTGACATCCAGGCCATTGAGAAAATACTGACCGCTGGTTGGGGTATCCAGGGCGCCCAGAATGTTCATCAGGGTTGACTTCCCGGAGCCGCTGGGGCCCATTATGGCCACATATTCACCTTTTTTTATGTTCAGATCGATTCCCCTTAACGCCTGAACCACCTGGGTGCCAATTTGGTAATCTTTAACCAAACCACGGATCGAGATCAACTCTTCCATTTTATTGAACTTTTAGGCAAAAGTATCCCTTAATCAGGATATCAGAAATTGACGCGGATTTATTAACAATATTTAACAATGCAGCTTATTCCTGCTATTTTCGTTCCTGATGGACCCATTACTGCAAACCGACATCAAGTTTCTGCCGGGCGTTGGAGAGAAGCGGGCGGCCATACTATGCAATGAGCTCGGAATCAAAACTTTCGAGGACCTGGTCAGGCACTATCCTTATAAATACACCGACCGCACCCGCTTTTACACCATCCGGGAGATCGACACCACCCAGGTGTTTATTCAGGTGAGGGGGCAGATTGCCTCCATGGAGCTGGTTGGCCGGAAGCCGAAACAGCGTCTGGTGGGGCACTTCGAGGATGCCACCGGCTCGATCGAACTGGTGTGGTTTCAGGGCATCAAGTGGATACAGCAGAGCCTGAAGACCGGGGTGGAGTACATCGTATTCGGCAAACCGGCACTGTTCAATGGTGTCTATTCCATTCCGCACCCCGAGATCGAGGAGGCAGCCAAGGCGGAGCTGACCGCCTATCCGTTTGCTTTTCAGGCGGCCTACCCCACCACTGAGAAGATGAAGAGCAGTTTTTTGACCTCCCGGGTCATCCACAAGCTTCAGTATCAGTTACTTCAAAAAGCCTATGGACGAATGCAGGAGACTCTGCCCGGGCCGTTGGTTCAGAAGCTCCGATTTTCGGGGATCAATGACACCCTGTTGAACATCCATTTCCCAAAAGATGAAGATTCGCTCCGCAAAGCCAGGTACCGGCTGAAATTCGAGGAGCTCTTCCTGATCCAGCTGGGACTGCTGAGGCAGAAGAACATAAAAAACAAGAGCGTTAAGGGTTTTATTTTTCCAAGAATCGGCGACCTCTTTAATCGTTTTTATGCCGAGCATCTGCCGTTCGACCTGACAGGCGCGCAGAAGCGGGTGATGCGGGAGATCCGCAAGGACCTGGGCTCCGGTCGGCAGATGAACCGATTGCTACAGGGGGATGTCGGGAGCGGCAAAACGCTGGTAGCCCTCCTCTCAATGCTCATCGCCCTGGATAACGGGCATCAGGCCTGTATTATGGCTCCAACCGAGATCCTGGCGCAACAGCATTACCTGACCATTTCGCGACTGCTGGCCAACCTGCCGGTCACCGTCAAGCTGCTCACCGGGTCCACCAGGCAGGGTGAGCGGGCCGTCCTGCACGAAGCGCTGCGGGAAGGCGAGCTGGACATCCTGATCGGAACCCACGCCCTGATTGAGGATACGGTCAGGTTCAACAACCTGGGACTGGCGGTCATTGACGAACAGCACCGCTTTGGCGTAGCCCAGCGGGCCAGACTGTGGGAAAAGAGCGGCGGCACCCTCCCCCACGTGCTCGTGATGACAGCCACCCCCATTCCCCGCACCCTGGCGATGACCCTATACGGCGACCTCGACCTGTCGGTGATCGACGAGATGCCGCCAGGTCGAAGGCCCATCATCACGGCCCATTACTACGATTCTAAACGGTTGCAGGTGTACGAATTCATCCGCAAGCAGATCCAATCCGGGCGCCAGGTGTATATCGTCTATCCTCTTATCCAGGAGTCGGAAAACCTCGATTACAAGGATCTTTACGATGGCTATGAAAGCATCTGCCGCGCCTTTCCGAGCCCCGATTATGCGGTTTCGGTCCTGCACGGCCGTATGAAATCAGAAGAAAAGGTGAAAGCGATGGACTATTTCGTCCGCGGCATTACCAAGATAATGGTTTCCACCACGGTGATCGAGGTGGGCGTGGATGTCCCGAACGCCACCGTAATGGTCATCGAAAGTGCAGAGCGGTTCGGCCTGAGCCAGCTGCACCAGCTCAGGGGACGAGTCGGACGGGGAGCCGACCAGTCCTACTGCCTCCTGATGACCGGCTATAAGCTGTCGAAGGAGGCCAAGACCAGGGTCGAGACGATGGTACGGACCAACGACGGGTTTGAGATTGCCGACGTGGATATGAAGCTCCGGGGCCCCGGAGATCTGGAAGGAACCCAGCAGAGTGGGATGGCTTTCAACCTCTCAATAGCCAATCTGCTCACCGACAACAAGATCCTTGAATACGCCCGCCGGACCGCCGAGGAGGTCCTGGAGGAGGACCCGCTCCTGGAGCTGCCCCAAAACCACATCCTCGTTGAGCTGCTCAGCCGGCCCGGCAAAGAGGCGAGGGATTGGAGCAGGATTTCGTGAGGAGGGGGCACGGGGGCACGGGGGCTTACGGGCGTGAGGATTTTGGTCTTAGGATTAAGGTGGCTAACACCGCTACCAAGCCTGAAGCCAGGAAGCTCACCACCAGGGCGGCGTGTTTCTCAAAGCCGATCAGCACCCACAAAACGGTGATAACCAATCCGGTGAGAATGGTCACTATGGCGGCCCTGCCGTGAAAGCGCTTCCAAAAGAGGGTTAGAAGGATGACAACCGAGAATGGGGCGCCTACCCCGCCCCAGACATAGGACACCAGGGTAAAGATCAGGTTGGAAGGGCTGAAATAGGCCGCCACCAGGGCGATCACTGCCAGCAGGGCGGTGACGAGCCTTGAGCGCATCAGCTTCGCCCGGCCGGAGAGCTGCTCGCCATTCTTACGTAAAAGATTATCTGACAACTCGTTAGCAGAAAGAATCAACAGGGAATCGGCCGTGGAGACCATCGCGGCGATGGCTCCGGCGATCAGCAGTGCCGCCAGGGCCGGAGGGAAGATGCGCAGCATAACCGATGGCATCACCTGCTCCTGGTCGGCCAGGGTACCCGGACCGAAGATGGCCAGGCCGATCCAGCCCAGGGTGAGCGCCCCAATATAAGCAACCAGGGTCCAGAGGATGCCAATATTGCGCCCCTTCCTGGCCTGCCTGGGGTCGCGGATCGCCATAAACCGCATCGTCAGCTGAGGCTGGCCACCAAGGTAGCCGAAAAACCAGGAGAGGCCGCTCATTATCAGCACGCCGGCAGCGAAACCGCTGGCCGCGCCGGTCAGGCTCGTATAGGAAGGCCCGGCCATACTGAGCGCCTCCGGTATGGAAGAGGCGAAAACATCCGGGTTGTTCGCGATATAGATGATCCCCGTAATCGGTCCGACCACCAAAGCGAAAATCATCACCAGCGCTTGGATGACATCGGTGTAGATCACGCTCCGGAATCCGCCATAGACCGTGTAGGGCAGGATGATCACGGCCGTGATGAGCATTCCGTAGGCCGGCTTGATGTGAAACAGGGCATTAAGTGTCTTGCCGCCTCCAAGGAACTGGGCACCGACGTAAAAGAAGAAAAAGAAAACGATGGTCAGGCTGGCGGTCACCCGGATCCAGCGCCCCACCTCGCCGTGCCGCTTCGCCAGATAGCCGGTGAAGGAGGTGACCTCGTACTTGTCGGCC
>JAWOHI010000373.1:0-11900 GCA_046485255.1 Bacteroidales bacterium | reverse complement strand
ACCCTGGTCAACCTCGATTTCTTTGCCTGGCTGAGGAGCGAATATGGTATGGTGCTGGATATTTACGTGATCAGCGCCGGAACCATCGACAAGGCCGGTTGGTATGGCAGTATGGACTCGCCTGAATTCAGGCGTCAGTTCCCGAACGGATTTGGCCCCATAAAGGAAAAGGCGGCCTCTCTTTCAACCCGGCTTGGAACCTGGGGTGGTCCGGATGGGTTCGGCAATACCCCGGCGGAAGAAAAAGCCAGGCACGACATGATCGTCAGTCTTGCAAGGGATTACAACTTTGAGCTGTTCAAGTTTGATGCGGTGGTTGGGCAGTTGCGGCCTGATAAGCAGGATGCCTTTATCCGGATGATGACCGAAACCCGCCGATACAATCCCGATCTGATTCTTCTTAACCACCGGCTGCAGTTGGGTGAGGAGGGTAGCTTGCAGGCGACCACCAGGCTTTGGGATGGAGATGAAACCTATATCGACGTCCATATGGCCAATGATCAGACGGCCATCCATCACCGTGCCGGCGCTCTTTCAAGAAACCTGGTGCCCGGACTGGAGCGGATGACTGAAGATCACGGAGTGTGCCTATCTTCCTGTCTCGATTTTTGGGAGGATGACCTGATACTCCAGGCTTTCAACCGGAACCTCATCCTGGCGCCACAGATCTATGGCAATCCCTGGCTGTTGAGGGATGATGAGTATCCCCGGATGGCGCGCATTTTTAACCTGGCCAGAGAGTATAAGGAAATCCTCGTTAATGGGATCGTCCTACCGGAAGAACAATACGGAGAAAAAGCCGTATCGCGAGGCGATGAGCGGACCCGGTTGATCACCCTGCGAAACGTATCGTGGATTCCCGTAACCCGGACGATTCGCCTGGACCAGGAGATCGGCCTGGAGGGGGGCTCAATCGTGGAGCTCAGGCAGCTTCACCCGGTTGAACGGCTGATTGGACGTTACAAAAAGGGGCAAGCCGTTACGGTTGAAGTACAGCCATTCCGTTCCTGCCTGCTGGTAGCCACCAGTGCCGGTAAGGCTGGTCCGGCAATAGAAGGGTGTGATTACGAGGTTATTCAGGATATTGCCGGAAAGCCCCAGAAGATAAACCTACTGGGATTTCCGGGCGAGAGGAAAAAGGTTAGGGTAAATGGGCGGCAGGTTGAAGTTGAATTCCCCGGAAAACCGATGGGCGAGCCCTATCACCGGAAGCTGGGCGACCTGGTGCCCGTGCCAGTCCCGCCCGATGCCGAAAGCCTGTATGAAGCCACCTGCTTTGCTGCCGATAATAACGCTTTGGAGGTGAGGTCGCTGGCTCGTTCGGGCCCCACATTCGTGCCACAGGTTCAGGCAGCCCGGGATGCCTTTTTTGATCAGCCTCTTTTCATTGACCGGGGCTTATGGGACCGGTACCTGTTTGATGGCGACCAGTCAACTGCTTTTTACCCCGGTCGCCGGTGGGGGAGGAGCGACATTCGGATCAATGGCGGTTCCTTAAGACTGGATATGGGAGGGTTAACCACCCTCGACAGTCTTAGAATCCTGACCGGCGATGAGCAGGGGTTGCAGCCGTTTAAATCCTGGGAAGCCCTCAGAGTCGAAGTTTCTACGGATCTGAAAAGCTGGACCTCTGTATTGATCCTGGCAGGACCCGTGATGGCCCTGCCGCTGGACCCGTTAATTCCGGTCCGCTATGTACGGCTGCCGGCTTCGCCGGAAAGGGTTGTCGAGATTGAAGGCTACCTGGATGGCAAGCCGGTTGACCGGAGCCGGTGGCGCGCCTCCAACCTGTTCAGTCCCTACCGGCAGGTTGTTCCCGGGAAGGCTTTTGAGGCAACCTTTGAGCTCACGGAGATTCCTCCCGGCAGCTACCTGGCCATCGCGCTGAATGGAACGCACGGTGATGAGGGCGCTTATGCAGCCATCCGGGTTAATGGCGTGCCGGTAGGGGCCCCCGACAGGAGCTTGTCATACAGGAGCAATGCCTGGGAATATCCGGTGCAGCGCGCGGAATCGAACTACACGTATTATGTTCCACTAACCGGGGACATGATCGGCGCCCGGATCGATGCCGTTGTGCTGGTCTTGAAAAATGGACTGGCTGAATTCAAGCCGGAGGTTTGGATCACGGCCTACCCGGCGCCTTATGTCAGGGTGCCTTGGGGAGGGTGAGGTGCAATATTCGTCGAGGCGCAAATTTTTGTAGAGGCGCATAATTTATGTAGAGACGCATAATTATGCGTCTCTACGGAATTCACGGTAATATCCTGACCTTAATGGTTTTGTCGGTATCAATACCAATGAAAACAACCAGGTCGGTTCCGTGGAGCTCCTGATTTATCCCGATCCTGCAATCCTTTAAAGGCTTGCCGTTTACCAGAACCTTGGCGCTTTTGCTGTTCCAGTTCGAGATGAATATCGCAGGATTCACGGCAGGAGAATTTTCGGTGGCCTCCAGGGTGATTTCCAGTGATCCGGGCTTTCCGGACGTGTTCTTAAGCTGGTAGCACCGCTCGCTTTTGTCGTATCCGTCAGATTGATAATGGTTTCCGCGAAGGGTCAAAGACGGGGGGTAGGCCCACGACCTGCCAAACCGGATCAGTTCACCAATCTCCATCGTATTCATTCCGTACAAGCCATTCCAATACTCCCGGTCGGCCGTTTCGTGCACCACTGGATCCGAAATCGGAAAGCTGGAACAATGGGAGGGCTTGTCTGATGTCCGGGTGGTCCTGCCGTCACAGCGGGCCTGTCCAACCGGAAAGTGGTTGCAACCCTTGGCCAGGTCATACCCGTCTAGGCGCTCATACCGGATGAACATCTCATTTCCCGGCTCAAAGCAGATGAACGGCTTATTGTCAGACTTGAAATTGTACTGCTGGATCGTGAAGGGGAACTTCTGGCTCCAGTCGAACGGCCCGTAGGGAGCCACGTTCGGGTTCTCCACAAAAGAAACCTTGCTGAGGTTGCCCTCGTAGTCGGCAGTCGTGGCAAAATCAATCTCTAAAAGATCCGATACTTTCTGGCCGGGGTGCAAAAGGGCCAGTGTTTCCTGGAATTGCCTGGGAAAACCGAGGGTTCCCTTTTTCCACGATACCTTTCGGATGGCGGTACCATCAGGGTAGACGAAATAGTATTCATCCACCCAGCACTCCCATCCGGTTTTGGGATCCGGCCTCCAGGTATTGTCATAGGCACTTACGGGGGCATATCTCCAATGCACCACCACGCGTGCATCATTATTTTCAACGATCCGGACGTGGGAAAAGCGGCAGTGCCTGTCCTGCATATGCTCAAAGCACCCTTCCCGGTCGGCATCGCCGTGCTCCCAGGCCTCCACGCTTTGATCGGTCATCCAATTCTCATTCTCGGAAACCCAGGAAGCCCCATACCGGATTCCTCTCCAGAAGATGAGCTTGACCGGAGAGCGGTCAAAACAAACCACGATATCCGGGTCCTGATCGACGGGCCAAAGGTTATCCCATCCAGGATAGTATTGGAGTTTGGTATAGAAGGCCCCGAACTTGCGGGGATGGTTGGCAATTTTTGGAAGTTTCCTCTCCTCAATGGCCGGAACGCCTGGATTGAGCGCAGTGAAAGCAGCCCTGGCCTGATCGGCTGAAAGGGCCTTGTCATAAACCTTGACCTCATCCAGTATGCCATCCAGTCCGAAAAATTGCGGGATGGTGCCCCAAGTGCGGTGAATGTCGGATGGCTTGGCTGGAGAGGCCACCATTCCCAGTATAAAATCCGATTGGGTAGGGGTAAAGGATCCATTGATGCTGATGGAGGATCTAAGTTCCCCATTGACATACAGGCATAAATCCGTGTTTTCGCGATAGACGCCGATGATATGCGTCCATTGGCGGAGGGGAATGGCGTCCCGCCCGCTGGTGCAAGCTATCCACTGCTCACCGATTCCGCATTCCAGGGCAGCCTGGCCAAGTGGTCCCACCATCAGCCGGTATCCCTTCACCTCATTGGATTCCGTTGTCAGGATGGGGCACCAGTTCCAGGGATATTCACCGAGAGCGATCCAGGCTTCCACGGTAAACTCTTTGAGGCCCTTCACCTGATAGGTTCCGGTACTTTTCAGGCAGGCGGTGAACCCGTCCAAGGCGAGCCCCGTGCCATTAACACCTTTATTGACAAGATAATAACCCTCCAACGTGTCCTGTTGGCCCGAAACCGCCTCTTTTGTTTTTCGATCGGAGAAGCTTTCGAAATCCCAATGGATCCTTGGACTTTGAGCAACCAATCCCGAAAGTTGTGCTGAAAGAATCATTGAGAACAGCAGGGCATACTTCTTTTTCATTGGTCTTACGTGTGATTCCTGTAAAGGTACTAGCCCTTTCGTATGGTGGTTCCAATCCGTTTGCCTGTTTTGTATGCTATTTTGCATTTTTTGAAACCGGCGGCTTGGGTACAATATTAATTCCGACCGGGGTTTTCACAAGAAAGTATCTTAAATTGCTAATAAACCTTGAAAATACTGAGATGATCCGGGGTAACTTGAATTCCTGTTTTTAAGATTGACTCATTGAAATGTTAAACCTGAACCAATGAAAACCAGAATTGTTGTAATCTTTTGTCTCATAATGGTTTGCAGCTTGATTGGCTGTTCAAACCGAAATGTTGAGAAGCCCTTTGCTCCGCTATCGACAGCGCTTTTTGCCGACCCACCGCTTGAGGCGCGTCCGGGTGTGCTCTGGCCGTGGCTGAACGGTTATTTTGACCGGAACCAGCTGGTTTATGAACTGGAGCAGATGAAGGCGAAAGGATTGCGTGGCCCGATCATCTGGGACGTGGGCAGTCTGGCGGACCCCTTGAAGATGATACCTGTTGGGCCGGCTTTCACTGGAAGCGAGTCGTTGGAGGCCATTCGCCTGGTTTTGGATGAGGGTGAGCGCCTGGGCCTGGAAGTGGGTCTTTTTGCGTCAAGCAGCTGGAATGCAGGCGGTCCCTGGATCGGTCCGGAAGATGCCAGCAAGGCGATCATTTCGAGCGAACTGCAGATTTCAGGACCTGCTCAGTACCGGGATACCCTGCCGGACCCACCGGGAGTCGGCGGGCATTTCAGTGAGATTTCCGTGTTCGCAGTGCCCGTGAAGAGTAATCAATCAATTGTCGGTCAGGATGATATATTGAATATCTCGGAGTTGTTTGACGGCAAGACCCTGATCTGGAGCGTGCCGGAAGGCGAGTGGCGGGTTATCCGCTTTATCAGCAACAACACCGGCCAACCCCTTATGTGCCCGAGCCCGAATTCAAGCGGGCCGATGATCGATCACCTGAGTTCCGCCGCCACGGAAAAGCATATTTCCCATCTGATTGAATCCATTCGAGGTGACCGGACTGGCTTTGGGGCGCTTGCAACCTTAATGTTAGACAGTTACGAAGTGGATCCCGCTAACGACTGGACGCCCGGTTTTCGGGATGAGTTCAAGAAGCTTGCCGGCTATGATCCTCTTAACCTTTTACCTGCCTTGGCGGAGGTGGTTATTGAAAACCAGGAATTTACCAACCGGTTTCTTCACGATTACCATAAAGCCGTAGGAACCATAATCGTCAACAACCATTTTATCAAGACCAGGGATATCCTGAATAAAAGCGGCCTGAAACTGCTGGCAGAAGCCGGCCACGGGGGATATGCCCGTGTCGAGCCTTTAAAGGGCCTTGGCGAAGCGGACATTGCAATGGGCGAATTCTGGAACGGCAGTGAATTTTGGGTTACCAAAGAGGCGGCCAGCGCGGTTCATATTTACGGAAAAACCCTGGTCAACGCCGAATCATTTACCGGCTGGAGATCCTGGGTGGACGGTCCGATGCATTACAAAAGGCTCTTCGATGTGGCCCTGTGCGAAGGTTTGAACCAGGTTACCTTTCACACTTTTGCGCATAACCCTCCTGAAGCCGGATTGCCGGGCTTTGTCTATCACGCCGGAGAGCATTTTAACGTAAACACCACCTGGTGGGAATATTCCGGTCCGATGTTGCGGTATATGTCAAGGGCCTCCTACCTGCTTCAGCAAGGGCAATTTGTGGGGGACCTGTGCCTTTATATCGGTGACCAGGCGCCGAACCTGGTGCCGCCGCGGCGAATCGATCCGAACATTACCAACAAGTATGATTCCACCCAATGCGGGCATTGCGAAAAGCCCAAACCCGTCAGCACAGCCGGGCTGGGGCAGGGATATGACTATGATTATGTCAATGAGGATGTTATTCTGAATAGAATGAGTGTCGTGAATGGTCGTCTGAGCCTCCCGAAAGAATTGTCCTATCGTGTGATGGTCCTGCCGGATAAAACAACGATTTCCCCGGAGGTGCTGAAAAAGCCCGAAAAACTGATCCGTGCCGGCGCTGTGGTGGTCGGGCCGAAGCCCCTTCGGTCGAACAGCCTGATTAATTACCCCGCCTGTGACGAGGAGGTGCGAAAGCTCGGCGAGAAGATCTGGGGCAGTTGCGATGGCGAAAACGTCAAGTCAAACCCCTATGGCAAAGGAAAAGTCTATTATGGCCTGCCTCTGCGGGCAATCCTCAAGGAGCTGGGCGTTGAGCCGGATTTTCAGGCCGAGGGGTTTGATAATTCAGATCAGCATATCGATTATATCCACAGGAGGACCCGGGATGAGGATATCTATTTCGTGTCCAACAGCGCATTGCACCGGGAGAAATTCACGGCCCGGTTTCGGGTCTCATCCCAAAAGGTTCCATACCTGTGGATGGCCGATAATGGCAAGATTTATCCCTGCGAGGTGTTGGGGGCTGATGATCAGTTTACTACCATAGAACTTGACTTGCCTCCCTGCGGGTCGGTGTTTGTGGTTTTCAGTCCAGCGGGCAGTGCATTTGAGGCCGAACCGGAGGCACTGATTCGCGGAAATTTGGGAAGAACGGTTGCCACCTTTGACAACCCCTGGACAATAACCTTTCCCGAAGGACGCGGAGCTCCGGGGGAGATTAAAATGGGTGCACTCACCGATTGGACTCACTTATCCGATGATGGGGTGAAGCATTTTTCCGGAACGGCCACCTATCGGACAACCTTTGCGATCCCGGATTCACTGGCCGTTCTTCCCAATGGACTTCTTCTGGATCTTGGTGAGGTTAAGGAAGTTGCCGTGGTTAGGGTCAACGGAGTCGTCACGGATACGCTCTGGAAACAGCCCTATCTGACCCGTATTACAGATTTAGTCAAGCCGGGAATCAATAGCCTTGAAATTGATGTGACCAATCTTTGGCATAACCGCCTGGTCGGGGATGCCGGCAAGGTGGAGGCTGAACGGACCACCCGGACCAATATCCAGGGCAAGTACCGGAAGGAGATGCCGTTACTGTCCTCCGGGCTCATCGGGCCAGTTTCCATCGTGGCGGAATTTTGAATATTACAGGAACAAGATGAAAAAGATCACCCTAACTATCATTCTATTACCTGCCTTTGTCTTTGGACAGGTTAAGGTTCCCGAAAGGGGATTCATCAGCTCGACGCCAGCCGAGACCTGGGAGCAGGGATTAATCAGTGGAAATGGAACCATTGGGGCCAATGTCTTTTGCCATCCGCTGGATGAGACCATTATTTTCACCCACGAGAGGCTGTTTCTTCCAATGGGGCCTCCGACGATGCCTCCCGACCAGTCGGCCAGGCTCTTTGAGATCAGGCAGCTGATTGACAGGGGGCTATATAAGCAGGCTACCCAGCTCCAGTTTGCCCTCTCGGGACAGGAGAGTTTTATGTATCCCGATCCCTTTGTTCCGGCATTTGACCTGGGCATACGTATGAACAACTCCGGGGAGATCCGTGACTATTTGCGTTCGGTCAATTTTGAGACGGGTGAGGCAAGCGTTAACTGGTCGGATGCCGTGGGAAGCTACGACAGGAAGCTTTTCGTTTCAAGGGCGGATGGCATAGTTGTAATGCGGATCAGGGGATCTAAGGCTGGCATTCTCAACTGTGAATTGAAATTGAAAAGACGGGTTCCCAGCAGCAAGCTTGATTACAAATATGTACAGGGCTCCATCAGCCGGGCTGCCACCCATATTTCGGACGTTAAGATTGCTGCCGATGGCAGCGTGCTGAGTTACAGGAACGGCTTCACCCACGCCTATCCCGGGTCGGTTCAGGCCCTGGAGGGTTTGGCGTGGGTGGAGGTGAAGGGTGGAGAGACCCGGATTAACAGTGAAACAATGGTGGTATCGGGTGCCGATGAGATCCTGATCCTGCTAGATATCAGGCTTCTGTATGATCCGGACAAGTCCCAGATGGAAGCGATGAGGAGTGCTTTGTCAGGCATTAACAGGGATTACCAGGATCTTCTGGAAAGACACGCCCGCATTCACGGTGCCCTGTTCAGCCGGATGAGACTGGACCTGGGGGGTGGGGCGGATCATTTGCTGCCGACGGAGAAACTCTTTGAGTTATCTACCAATGATCATTTGAATAGCGCATTGATCGAAAAGGAGTTTGATGCCGGGCGATACAACATCATCTCCTGCACCGGCGAGCTGCCACCCAATTTACAGGGAGTTTGGGCCGGGACCTACGTGCCCGACTGGGCGAGCGATTACACGCACAACGGCAACGTGCCCTCGGCTATTGCCAGTTTGCTGATGGGCAACACGCCGGAGTTGATGCTGGCCTATACCTCTTATATCGAATCGATTGTTCCCTGGATGGAAATCAATGCCAGGCACCTCTTTGGCGCGCGGGGTGTCGTGTTGCCTTCGAGATCAACGACAAACGGTTACAACAATGCCCTGGCCGGCACATTTGCCGGGGGATTCTGGGTTGGGGGCGCCGCTTGGGCTGCCCATTTCTTTTATGATTATTACCTCTATACGGGCGACAAACAATTTCTGGCTGGCCACGCACTGCCCTTTATGGAGAAGTGTGGACTCTTTTTCGAAGATTATCTCTATGAGGGACCGGATGGGAAGTTTATCTTTTCTCCGACCCAATCACCCGAGAATACTCCAGGCAACACCAATTCACAGGGTTCTTTTAATGCGACTATGGATGTTGCCGCTGCCAAGGAGCTCTTTAATAACCTGATAGCAGCATCCCAGGAGCTGGGTGCCAACCGCGAAAAAATCCCGGTTTGGAAGAGTATGCTCTCCAAAATGCCTGATTATGCGATCGATTCGAATGGGATGATCAAGGAGTGGCTGACTCCATTGCTCGAAAACAACGATGCGCATCGCCATTCATCCCAGCTCTATGCCCTCTATGACGGCCTTCCTGATGAGATTGCCAACCATCCGGAATTGAAGCGTGCATTCCTAAAAAGCATTGAATACAAGCTTGATAGGCACTGGAGGAACCAACCCCTTGGATTTATGTCCTTCGGGCTGGTTCAGCTTGGTCAGGCAGGAGCAAGCCTGGGAGACGGCAAGATCGTTTACGAATGTCTTAAACACCTTGTCAATCGCTTCTGGCTCAGTAACCTGGCCTCTATGCACAACCATAAATCGCTTTTCAATATGGACATAAGCGGAGGGATGCCGGCTGTTATCATCAAGATGCTGGCGGCTTCGGAACCAGGTAAGATCACCCTCCTTCCTGCCTTGCCGCCGGCTTGGCCGAGAGGCGAGATCCAGGGAGTGCTCTGTCGTGGACAGATAACCCTGTCCAGCCTTCAGTGGGATCAGGGCAAAGTGAAGGCAACGCTCGTCTCCGGAAAGGATCAGACCATTGTTATCGAAGCGCTGGGGAGGAGCCAAAAGGTCAGGTTAACCGCCGGAAAACCGGCAACCATCGAATTTAATCCATAGAGGTAAATGAGAAATAAAATTGTTGTATCGGTTTCCATCTTGTTGGGATGTGTGGGTTTTTTAGCTGCGCAGACGGTTAATCTGCCCGTACTTATTGAGAGTCGAGATTTCAATCCCGGGACGCTCCTGTGGTATGAGGCTCCGGCCAAGGTTTGGGAAGAGGCGCTGCCTGTCGGAAACGGCAGGCTAGGAGCGATGGTTTTCGGCAAAAGTGGAGAAGAGCGCATCCAACTGAATGAAGAGACCTACTGGTCGGGCGGACCCTATTCAGCCGTAGTTGAAGGAGGGTACAAGGTTTTGCCTGAGATCCAGAAGATGATTTTCGAAGGCAACCCGATCGGGGCGCACAAGCTTTTTGGGCGCAACCTGATGGGCTACCCTGTGGAGCAGATGAAATACCAGCCGATCGGAAACCTGCATCTGTTCTTCGATGACCAGAAAGAGGTTACCGGGTATAAGAGATGGCTGGATTTAGAGACCGGCGTTACCGGCGTCGATTATACCGCCAATGGAGTGCGGTATGGCAGGGAGGTTTTTGTTTCAGTGCCCGATCAGGTAGTTACGGTCCGGATCACTGCGAGCAAGCCGGGAGCCATCGCCCTGAGGGCCAGTTTAAGAGGAGTGAGAAATATGGCCCACTCGAATTACGCCACCGATTATTTCAGGATGGACGGGGTTGGCACCGACGGGCTGATGATCACCGGGAAATCGGCGGATTATCTCGGTGTTGCAGGAGCCTTGCGGTATAAGGTCCAGTTAAGGGCCATCCCTGAGGGGGGTACCCTAAAGGTGGCGGATGATGAGCTTTTCATTGAAGGAGCCGATGCGGTGACCTTTTATATCGTGGCTGCCACCAACTTCGTCAACTATCAGGATGTCAGTGCCGATCAGGAAGCCCGGGTGGCCAACTACCTGAAGAGCCTCCACGGCAAGTCTTATGAGGAAATCCGGGATGCCGCGGTCAGGGATTACAAGGGGCTGTTCGACCGGGTTAGCCTTGACCTGCCGGTGACGGACAACTCCTGGCTGCCCACGGACCAGCGGATGACCGGTTTTGAGACGGCCTCCGACCCTTCCCTGGCGTCGCTCTGCTATCATTTTGGCCGTTACCTGCTGATCTCCTCCTCGCGTCCGGGGACCGAACCGGCCAATTTGCAGGGCATTTGGAACGAAAGCACCAATCCCAGCTGGGATTCGAAATACACGACCAACATCAATACGGAGATGAATTACTGGCCGGTAGAATCCGGCAATCTGCCCGAGTGTGCCGAGCCCCTGATCCGGATGGTCAGAGAACTGACCGACCAGGGATCGCAGGTGGCCCGTGAGCATTACGGCGCACGGGGCTGGGTTTTTCATCAGAATACCGATCTGTGGCGGGTTGCGGCACCGATGGACGGTCCCACCTGGGGAACATTTACGGTAGGGGGTGCCTGGCTTACCACGCATTTATGGGAACATTACCTGTTCACGCTCGATCGTCAATTCCTGGAGGGGGTTTACCCGGTTATCAAGGGCTCCGTTGAGTTCTTTATGGATTTTCTGGTGGAGCATCCCAACGGTAAGTGGTTGGTGACCAATCCCTCCAATTCGCCTGAAAACCCACCTAAGGGGCCAGGCTACCGGTACTTTTATGATGAGGTGACCGGAATGTGGTATTTTACGACGATCTGTTACGGGGCATCAATGGATATGCAGATTCTGACTGACCTGTTCGGATATTACGCCGAAGCCAGCCGTATCCTGGGAAGGGATCAGGATTTTGCCTCAGCCGTTTTGACTGCCCGGGCGAGGCTGGTTCCACCGCAGGTTGGGAAAAACGGAAGCCTGCAGGAATGGGCTGAGGATTATGAGCAGATGGAAGACAAACACCGCCATTTTTCACACCTGTATGGGCTCTACCCGGGTAATGTGCTTTCGGCTAAAAGGACACCCCAGTTGGTTGAACCCATCATGGCTGTGCTCGAACAGCGCGGAGACGGGGGTACCGGCTTCTCCCGCGGATGGAAAATGGCACTTTGGGCCCGTTTGTACGACGGCGACAGGGCACACTCCATCTTTAAGGGATATATCAAGGAGCAGGCTTATCCACAGCTCTTTGCCAAATGCTTCACCCCGCTGCAGGTGGA
>JAWOHI010000332.1:0-11864 GCA_046485255.1 Bacteroidales bacterium | reverse complement strand
AGGCCCTCGAACGGTGCGTCAAACCAATCCGTCATCCGGTCGTTGAACTTGGGATACAAATTGAAATCCAGGGTGTTGTACCACTCCGAATTAGCTGTCTGAAACACGGTTGCCGGATCCTTTCCGATCAGGGTTTCATCAAGGGCCTTGAGGGTTTTATTCAGGGCTAGCACCTCCTCGCCGGGAAACCCAAGCACCTCAAGCATCTCTTCCAGCGTCAGGCCACCGGCACCGTTGGCCGCCATTGCCACGGCCGTGTAAATGCTGTAGGGGGAAACGGAAAAGGTGCTGTCACGGTTTTCGGCCAGGATCTTTTCGTAGAGATTGAAACCAAAGACATTGCCGCTTTTCAGCACTTCTCCCTCTTTCAGGGGGAGCACGCCGTCATCCGGCAGCGACCCCTCCTTATTGCACCCCAAAACCAGGATTAACAAAAACGCGGATAGTAAAATACTCGTTCTCATCTCTTTCCCCTCTCTTTAATCTTTAATCTTTTTTCTTTAGTCTTCCGCAGGATCCCCCACCCGTCCGACAAACAGCACCGCCCCAGTTGACCGTTCGGCAATGATGAACAGGAACGGCCTGTTGAAGGCCACAAAATTACCGATGCTGGTAAGCTCCATCTCCACGGAGGTCACTGCCGCGGCCTCGGTGCCCTCTTCATTCACTTCGATGAAGGTCTTATGCCTCACCTCGCTGATCATCAGTCCCCCTTGCGGCAGGATTCCCGTGAAATCAGCCAGTGGGGTGAAAGCTACACCCATACCCATCTGACTCAGGGGCTCCGACAGGGCCTTTTCGTAGGCAAACTTGAATTTCGGGAGGTACAGTTTGACCTCCTTCTGCTCGGAATAGGAGCCTACCCAGTCAGCCCAATTGGAGGCCGTCAACTCAGCTTCTAAGTCAGAAATCTGCTTGTCGCCGGCAGGAAGGAAGAGGAACATGCTCCAGTTCCCCTTGCCGTAGGGCAGCTCAACGGAGATGAACAGGTCGTTAACCATCATGTTAAGGTCGACCTTCTGATGCATCATATCAACAGTCACACTGCTACCATCTTCCTGGTAGAAGGGAGCCTTGTCGGTGTTCTTTTTCTCAAACTCGTTGGTCCATATCCCCTTGAAATAGATGGCGTTGATCAGGAACATAAACGACGACTCCTTGATCTCGCGTACGATCTCGCTGATTTTTCCCCGGGTCTGATCGTTCACCCACTTGTTAATGATGTCCTTGCTTGCCGGATTGTCAAAGTCCAGGGGATTGACCTGGGCGTTGTAGTAGTCCTGGTTTACCCTGACAAAGTCCTGTTGGATCGTGTATTCCTGCCTGTACCAGATGGAATTGGCAATGTCAAGGGTTACCCTGGGGTCGTGGGAAACCAGCGCACCCGCCAGGGCCTTGTTGATGCCGTTCAGTTCCTCGCGCCCGATCCCCGAAGTTCTCATTGCCTCCTCCATCGCGACCTTGGTATCACCGGCTGCACCGTTATAGGTCATGGCCAGTGCCTGGGAGATGCTCAGCGGACTGATCAGCAGGTTCTTGCCCGGCTCGGATTCCGCGGCGAGGCTCCGGTAAAGGTCGAAACCAAACTCATTGTCTGCCGCAATAACCTCTCCGGCCTTTTGTGGCAATTCAATCGGCGTAACCTGATCATCCGGCTTCTCGCAACCGGTTATGCTGAGGGCAATTCCCGCCAGCAATGAATAATGAACGAATCTGATCTTCATATAATCGTAATAATCAATTATCAATAAATTCTCTCCAGGGATACCTTGTCCGCTCCACGCACCATTTCCCCTCCGGTTCCTTCCTCAGGTCAACCTGAAACAGCATCGGCTCCATCTCCCCGTGAACATACTCCTCATCCACGAGCACCCACCATTTATCCTTACTAATCCCCGTCAGGGTGTACTCCAGGTCAAACAGGCAATTGCAGTCGCACAGATTGGAATTCTCCCGTTCAATAATCACCAGGGTGTCGCCCGACACTTTCAAATTCACCACAAAACCTTCGGGACAGCAGTTGAAACCGGCATTCACGTGCTTGATCTTCAATTCTTTGTCTGAGTAGGTATAATACAGGCAATCCTGACCGTGGCCATCCTCGCCGGTCGATTTCAAATCGAACTGTTTGCATCCGTGGGATTTATCAAACAGCAATGCCGGTTCGGCCGACTCTTTGTTGCAGGCCGGCAGGAGGCCGATCAAAAGAAACAGTGTCCAGCTCAACCTCATTTCTTGGAGAATTAAATTTCAAACCCGGTAAACAGGTCGAATCATAAAAGATATACAAGCAAAAAACATACCAACGGCCCTTTTTTCCGTCACATTCAAAGTTCGGAAAGTTTTGGGAGAGCGCCATTCTTTTTCGTGGAAATTTACCGGGAGCTGACCACGGCTTGACCGATCCGGCAGTTGAGGCATTTTCTCGGGGAACAGTAGTGACGATAAAGGTGAAGAAAGGCCTGGGAATAGAAAGCGTTGGGAACCCGGAAGCCGTAACCCGACCATAAACGCGTGATGCGGTTGTTCTCCGGGGGCAGTGCCTCCAACTGTTCCATCCACCAGACGTGCGATTCCCTGTTGCCCAGTGTGGATCGATAGCAGGCTAATAAAGGATTCAAATAGTTGATTCTCAATATATTTATCGTATCTTCCCCGATTCGGGGCGGCTTATCTTTCCACTCCTTGCCAAAATCGTAGTGTTTTTTCCAGTAGCCCGATACCCTGATTTCGGCAGGAAAAAACGCTCCGCTCATCGCCGATGGGTTCAGGGTCACAACGGAGACCAGCGCAGCCAGTTGGGCGAGCCTGACGGTGGGGAAGTTGCCCGGCCGCATTCTGAGAAACTTCCACTCCGGCCTTTCCAAGGTATTGATATTGTACTTGTTTCGAATGAAATCGTATTCGGCTGCCAGTGCTCGGAGGTATGAATCCTTTCCATTCGATGGAATCAGGCCTCCCTGTCCGAACAGGATCGCCTCGAGCCTGAAGAGATTATCACCGGTAATCCGTATGGCCTTGACCGGAATGCTTCTCCCGAGGCGGTCGAACGTCTCCTGGTTCACCCCAAAACCGAAGGTCCGGAACAGAAGTTGCATACTGGTTTCCTCCCAACCGCCGCGGTTGTCGTTAAGGCGCGACCTGATCTGGCTGGCCTTGGACTCCATCCGTTCGATCCCCAGGTTGACGAGCCAATTCTCCACTTCAATGGATGGCAGTCTCATCCAGGAAGTGGTGCAGGGAACCGGGGAGAGAGTGGAGAGCATCCGGTGGTAGTTGTCGAGGTAAGCGGGTTTAAAGGGCAGCACGATGGTGGGCAGGGAATCCCCATTGCTTCGCTTGACCTCACAGTCAGCTTCATAAACTACGTGCAGGACCACGGGATCATAGGACGGATCGGTGTCGTGACGGTGGCGGTACCAGTCGGACGCCCTGACGTGGATTTCGACGTGTCCAGCCCACACGGTTTGATTGATCCTGATCCGGGCAAAAAGGAAATCGGGGCCGGAATCGGTGTTGAACCCGCCATTTGACAACACCTCCACCCGCTCGCCACGCGTGGTAACCAGGCGGTCGGAGGCGAAAAGGGCATATTTCCAGATGTAATGGAGAAAATCTTCCTGCATATCCAGTCGGTTTACCGGATATGGATGCCGGAATGATGACGGAATGGAAAAAAAGGGTGGCAGTTTCTTACAAGCCCTGCCTGATCCGGAAGCTTTCGACCATTTCGAGCGCCGCGTGGCGGGCCTTTGCATCAAAATCCCGACCCTGCCCGGCGTAGATTATGCCCCTCGAATTGTTGATCAGCAGACCGCCAAGGCTGTTCCAGCCATACTCCAGCACCTCGTCGAGCGATCCGCCCTGGGCCCCCACGCCTGGTATCAGGAGGAAGTGCCCCGGCAGGATCTCCCGGATCTGTTGCAGATGAGCCGGCTGGGTGGCTCCCACCACGTACATCAGGTTATCGGGGGTTCCCCAGGCCGACGATTCCAGCATCACCCGCTCGAACAGTCGCTCGCCGGTGGCCAGCGTTCTCAACTGAAAATCACCGGCACCCGGATTGCTGGTCAGGGCCAGCAGTATCGCCCATTTCCCCTCGAACTGCAGGAACGGGATGATCGAATCCCTGCCCATATAGGGGGAGAGGGTTACGGCATCGAAATCGTAATGGATGAAAAAAGCCCGGGCGTATAACTCGGCCGTGTTGCCGATATCGCCCCGCTTGGCATCTGCGATAATGAACACTTTCGGGTCCCTGGAACGGATATAATCGACGGTCTTTTCCAGCTGGCGCATTCCTTCTGGTCCCTGGGCCTCGTAAAAGGCCAGGTTCGGCTTGTAGGCAATGGCCATGTCGATGGTGGCGTCGACGATGAGGCGGTTAAACGTAAAGAGGGGTTCGGCCTCACGCTGAAGGTAAGCCGGGATCCTGAGCGGGTCGGTATCCAGACCGACACAGAGACAGGATCGCTTTTTCAGGATCTCGTGGTACAGTTCCCTCGCATTCATGATCAGGCATCCGAAGCTTTCAGGCGCTCGGCATTCTCGGCGATCTGCAATTTATCAATAATTTCCTGAATATCACCGTTCAGGATGGCCGGCAGGTTGTACATAGTCAGGGTGATCCGGTGGTCGGTCATCCTTCCCTGCGGGTAATTGTAGGTCCGGATCTTGGCCGACCGGTCACCGGTGCTGACCATCGTCTTGCGCCGGGACGAGATCGCATCGAGGTATTTCGAGTATTCGATGTTGTAGAGGCGGGTGCGGAGCTCGACCATCGCCTTGTCCTTGTTCTTGATCTGGGATTTTTGATCCTGGCAGGTGACCACCACCCCTGTTGGGATGTGGGTCAGCCGGACGGCCGAATAAGTAGTGTTAACCGATTGTCCGCCAGGACCTGACGACATATAAGTGTCAACGCGGATATCAGACTGGTTGATCTGGATATCGAACTCCTCCGCTTCGGGGAGAACGGCCACGGTGGCCGCCGAGGTGTGAATGCGCCCCTGGGTTTCGGTTTGAGGCACCCGTTGCACGCGGTGCACCCCCGACTCATATTTCATTATGCCGTACACCCCCTCGCCCGAGATGGTGAAAATGATCTCCTTGTAGCCTCCGTTAGTGCCTTCGGTGAAGCTGTTGATGCCGTATGACCAGCCCTTTATGTCGCAAAACTTGGCATACATCCTGAACAGGTCGCCGGCGAAAATGCTGGCCTCGTCGCCGCCAGTGCCTGCGCGGATCTCCACGATGGCGTTTTTGGCATCTTCCGGATCGGCTGGCAGAAGCAGGATCTTGATCTCCTCCTCCATCTCATCACGGCGCGTTTGCAGCAGGTCGAGCTCCTCCTTGGCCATCGTCCGGAGCTCCTCATCCTTTTCAGTATCCAGCATCCGTATGGTAGAGGCGATGTTGTCCAGCACATTCCGGTATTCGTGGTAAAATTCTACCACCTTGCTCAGCTCCTTGTACTCCTTGTTCAACTGAACAAACCGTTTCATATCGCTGATGACAGCGGGATCGTTGATCAGCCTCGACACCTCGTCAAAGCGGTTGGCGATTCCTTCAAGTTTCTGTAAAAGCATTCTTATTTACGATTTACCATTTACGATTTACGATTTACGATTTACCGGTCACCGGTCACTGGTCACCGCTGGACTTATCTGCAAGCTAATAGAAAAAGTCGCCATAAATGCTCCGGATGGTGAGCCGTGGAGCCGCGGCGGCCTCGCAATGCCCGATGATCCTGGCTTCAATGCCGAATCCGGCAGCGATGGCGATCACCTGTCCGGCTTCAGATTCCGGCAGGTAGATCTCGAAGCGGTGTCCCAGGTTGAAGACCCGGTACATCTCCTGCCACGGGGTTCCCGACTGTTCCTGGATCAACCGGAAAAGTACGGGGGGTGGGAACAGGTTGTCCTTGACGACGTGGAGCCGGTCGATAAAATGAAGCACCTTGGTTTGCCCTCCGCCGGAGCAGTGAACCATTCCGTGAATCTGGCCCTTCAGCTCCCGAACAACTTTCAGGATCACCGGGGCGTAAGTCCGGGTTGGCGAAAGGACCAGCCGTCCGGCATCCGTATTCGTGCCCGGAACCGGTTCAGTCAGGGCAATCCTGCCCGAATAGACCAGCTCTGCCGGAATAGCCGGGTCATATGATTCGGGATAACGTGCCGCCAGATCATTTGAAAACACGTCGTGGCGGGCGGAGGTGAGTCCGTTGCTGCCCATTCCACTGTTCTCGAACGTCTCGTAGGTGGCCCGTCCGGTTGAGGAGAGCCCAACGATGACGTCACCCGGAGTGATCTGGTCGTTCGAGATCACGTCGGCCCTGCGCATTCGCGCAAATACGGTACTGTCGACAATGATCGTGCGGACCAGGTCGCCCACGTCGGCGGTTTCGCCGCCAGAGCAGACAACGGTCATTCCGTGGGAGGTCAGCATATCGGCCACCTCCTGGGTTCCCTGGATGATGGCCTCAACCACCTCACCGGGGATCAGCTGCTTGTTGCGGCCAATGGTGGAGCTGAGCACCACCGGGCCGGTGGCCCCGACGCAAAGCAGATCGTCGATGTTCATAATCACCGCGTCCTGGGCGATGCCTTTCCAAACAGACAGGTCGCCGGTCTCCTTCCAGTAGGTATAAGCCAGCGATGACTTGGTCCCGGCACCATCCGCGTGCATTATGTTGCACCATTCGGGATCACCGGCGACCATATCGGGTATGATTTTACAAAAAGCCTTGGGATACAATCCTTTATCTACATTTCGGATCGCCTTGTGAACCTCCTCCTTCGAAGAGGAGACCCCCCGTTGTCCATACCTGTCAGCCCGTATCATATTGAGGGGCAAAGGTAAGAAAATTACTTCTCCGGGTCCTCGCCTTGCTTCAGATTGCGAATCCGTTCGGTATTCCGCTGCCCTTGTTGCAACTCTTCCAATCCGCGCAGCAGGATTTGCTGTTTGGCGTCAAAGTCGCCCGGCTTCTGGTCCCGGGGCACATAGTCGGTCCGCACCACCCTGAACTCCGTCCGCCGGTTCAGCTGGTGGGCGATCTCCCTGGATTGCTCGTTGGCCAGCTTGTCGATGAACTCTTTTGCCAGCGTATCGCCCAAAGCGAGAAATGGGTACTGCTCGGCAATTTTCTCATCCACCACGCGCGGCACATCCGGGCCATATCCGCGGGCCGTCAGCCGGTCGGTCTCTATACCCTTGGATATCAGGTAGTCCACGACCGACTGCGCCCGGTTCTGTGAGAGCTCGAGATTGGTCATCGTACGGAAAGGCCTTACATCGGTATGCGACATCAGTTCGATGGTGATGTTGGGGTTGTCCTCGAGGGTTTCGATCAGGCCGTCGAGGGCCACCATTGATTCGGGACGAAGGTCCCAACGGGCCAGGTCGTAAAGGATATTGGGCAGTTCGATTGGTTTCTCATAGGGGGCCAGCACCAGGGTGGTTTCAAAATCGCGGCTGTTTTCGAGCCCTTTGGTGGTCTCGCGCATCTTGCCATTGAGGAAACCACGTTTGAAGGCTACCAGCAGGTAATCCGTTTCAGGCTTCAGCTTGAATGAAAACAGGCCGGTGGAGTCGGTGGTGTATTCCAGGCTGTTGCCATCGCTGCCGATGAGCCGCACTTCGGCCGCGCCGAGTGGCAGGGTCGTCTTTTCGTTGATAACCCGCCCGGTGAGGTTGAACACCTTGCCCGGCAGGAAGAAGGAGTAGATGTCATCGCCGCCCCTGGCATTTTCGGCCCGGCTCGAGACGAAATAACCCTGCTCCTCGTCTGACTGGAAAATGATACCGAAGTCATCGGCCAGACTGTTGATCGGGTGCTTCATATTTTCCACCACCCAGATCCCCTCATTTGTCAGGGTAGCCTTGAAGATATCCAGCCCGCCAATGCCTGGGTGTCCATCCGAAGAGAAGTAAAACAGGGAATCACTCTTGACAAAGGGGAACATTTCATTGCCGGGAGTATTGATTTCGGGTCCCAGGTTGACGGGAGATCCAAATGCGCCCGAAGCGCTTTCCCTTTTCACCATCCAGATATCCTTGCCTCCATACCCGCCGAGCATATCGCTGGTGAAGAACATCGTCAGTTCATCACCTGTCAGGCTGGGATGAGCAACCACCATTGAATCCTTGGCTATGGGCAGGACTACCGGATCGCTCCATTTAGCACCCTGCCTCTTGGTCATCAGCACCTGGCAACCCAGCGCCTCCTGCTTGTCGAAGCGGCAGCGCGTGAAATACATTGTTGAGCCGTTGGGCGCAACCCAGGGGGCACCATCGTCGTAAGGCGAATTGATAGTGTTGTCGAGGGCGGTGGGAACGGCCCATTTCTGCTTGTTGTCGAGACGGGTGTAATAGATATCGGAGAAAGCCTGCCCGGTGCCGCCGTGCAACTTGGCACCCTTGCCCCCCTCGCGGCTGGAGGAGATGTAGAGCTCCTTATAGTCGGATGAGGCAAAAAACGGGCTGTAATCGTTGAACTTCGTATTGAAATCCTTGATGTTCTCTATCTGGTAGCGGGTAGGGTTATTGATCCAGTTGATCGCCGAATCACAGGCCATCAACTCTGTCAGGGCTTGGGTATCTGCAGGTTCCAGCTTAAGGTACTCCTCATAGGCTGCGCGAGCGTTATCGAGCTTTCCGTTCATCCGCAGTACCCTGGCATAATACAGGTTGGCCTTGGGGTCGTTGAATTTTCTCCTGACGACTCTAGAATAGTAGGTTTCCGCCCTTTTGGGGTCATTGATGAGTCGATAGCAATGGGCGATCTTGTAGGAAAGGGCTGTCTTCCGGTCAGTGTCCTTTTCCTTCGAATAGGCCTTCTTGTATTTCTCAATGGCCCGGTGATATTCGCCAATGGCAAAAACTTTGTCCGCCTGGACAACCAGGTCGCGCTTCTGGCCGAAGGCCGGCGCAGAGATCAGGATGGCCAGGAGGAACCCGGTCAGGTATCGGTGCAAATTCATACGTGTCATCAATTCTGCCATAAATGGTAAAAATAGGCATTATTTGCCTCATTCAGATCAATAACGAAGCAAATAATGCCCTTGGTATATCGCGGGAAAGCCCCGGAGGATAGCCTGTTAGCGGGCAAAAAGCAGTTCCCTGTACTTGGGCAGGGGCCAGAGATCGTCGTCCACGATCAATTCCAGCTTGTCGATATGGTACCGGATCTCCTTCAGGTAGTGCTTGACCTTGTTATTATAAGCATCAGCCCTTTCCCTGACGTCCTCGATATGGTTGGCCAGCTTGCGCTGGTTGATCATTTCTTCCACCATTTCCAGGATGAGCGCCTTGTGCTTTGAGATTTTCCGGATGGCGCTCAGCTGGTAGCTGGCGGCATCGGCAAACTCGCTTGCCGGCAGAATATCCTTGAGCCCCTTGACGTTCTCGATCAGACGGTTCTGGTACTTGATGACCGTTGGGATGATGTGATTGACGGCCAGGTCACCGAGCACCCTTGCCTCGATCTGAAGCTTCTTGGTGAACATCTCGAGGCGGATGTCGTACCGGGCAAACAGTTCCCTCTCGGTCAATACGTTAAGTTTACCAAGCATCTCAATCGTGGCCGGGGTGATATAGGCCTTCAGTGCCTCAGGGGTATCCCTCACGTTGGACAGACCGCGCCGTGCAGCCTCCGCGATCCACTCATCGGCATAACCATTCCCTTCAAAAAGGATCCGCTTGGAATGGATGATGTATTTGCGGAGCACCCTCAGGATGGCTTCGTCCTTTTTGATCCCTTTTTCAATCTCAGCGTCCACCTGAACCTTGAATTCCCTCAGCTGGTGAGCCACCGCTGAGTTCAACATCGTCATCGGAGCCGCGCAGTTCACGGAAGAGCCCACTGCCCTGAATTCAAAGCGGTTGCCGGTGAAGGCAAAAGGGGAGGTGCGGTTGCGGTCGGTATTGTCGAGCAGGATCTCGGGGATCTTGCCGATATCCAGCTTCAGCTCCGTCTTTTCGTCGGGAGTCATCTTGCTGGAGGGCACCCTCGATTCGATCTCGTTCAGCAGGCGGGTCAGGTACTGGCCGATGAAAACCGAAATGATGGCCGGCGGAGCCTCGTGGGCACCCAGGCGGTGCTCGTTGCCGGCCGACATCACGCTGGCCCTCAGCAGATCGTCGTGGTCGTGAACCGCCTTGATGGTGTTGACAAGGAAAGCCAGGAACTGCAAGTTCGTCTTGGGCGAAGTGCCCGGGGCCAGCAGGTTGACACCTGTATTGGTGAGCAGCGACCAGTTGTTGTGCTTGCCCGAGCCGTTGATCCCCTTATAGGGCTTTTCGTGCAGGAGCGCCCTGAACTGGTGCTTCCGGGCCACTCGCTTCATCATGTCCATCAGCAGCTGATTGTGATCAACCGCCAGGTTAGCCTCCTCGTATACCGGAGCACATTCAAACTGGTTGGGGGCCACTTCATTGTGGCGGGTCCGGATGGGAATGCCCAACTTATAGCACTCATACTCCAGATCCTTCATAAAGGCGGTCACCCGCTCGGGAATGGAACCGAAGTAGTGGTCGGCCAGCTGCTGATCCCGGGCTGAGGCGTGCCCCATCAGGGTCCGGTCGGTCAGGACCAGGTCGGGCCGGGCGTGGTAAAGCGCCGCATCCACCAGGAAATACTCCTGCTCCCACCCCAGGGTGGCGATCACCTTGGTCACGCTCTTGTCGAAATACTGGCACACATCCACCGCCGCCTGATCCAATGCGTGAAGCGATTTCAACAGTGGAGCCTTGAAATCGAGCGCCTCACCCGTGTAGGATACAAAAACGGTCGGAATACAGAGCGTCTTGTCGATGATGAACGCCGGCGAAGAGGGATCCCACGCCGTATACCCGCGTGCCTCGAACGTGTTCCGTATGCCACCGCTCGGAAAAGAGGAGGCATCGGGCTCCTGCTGGATCAAGGCGTTGCCGCTGAAATGCTCAAACACCTTCCCCTCACTGCCCGGCTCAAAAAATGCATCGTGCTTCTCGGCGGTCGAACCATTGAGCGGATGAAACCAGTGGGTGTAATGGGTCACCCCCATCTCCATCGCCCAGGCTTTCATCGCGGCCGCCACCGCGTCGGCTACCCGGCGGTCGATGTAGCCCCAGGTATCAACCGCCTGCCGCACCTTCTCATAGGCCTCGCCAGGCAGGTATTTCTTCATCGTCTCCATACCAAAGGTGGCCGTGCCGAAATAATCGGACACCTTGGTTCCCGGACTCTCAACAATCAGGGGCTTCCGGGAAAACAGCTCCTTAACGGCTTCAGTGCGAATGTTTGACATAGCGTTTTGTTTTACGATTTACGATTTACGGTTTACGATTTAGCATTTACGATTTGATGTCTCCGGGCACTCCGCGGAAGCAAGAATTGAAAATTTTCGACAATGGTATGAATTTTATGGGGTATAATCTAAAAATTTTATAAATTACTTTCCTAATACCCCAAATTTTTTACACAATTGTTAAAATATTTCACTATTCATCCTCGCCCCCCCTATTACACCTATTTTGTCTATTATGTCTATTACGTCTATCATCAATAAAAAAAGCCACCCCGCTTTGGGATGGCTTTTTCTGCTGGCTCAACCTGATCAGGCGCCATAATGGTGGTAGAAACGGGTAATGGTCTCGATGCCCTTGAACAGGTTCCAGAGCGGGAAATTCTCATTGGGCGAATGGATGGCATCGGATTCCAGACCGAAACCCATCAGGATGGACTTCACCCCGAGCACCTTTTCAAACGTACTGATGATCGGGATGCTCCCGCCCGACCTGAACGGCACCGGCCGCTTTCCGAAGGTGTCGGTAAAGGCTTTCTCAGCCGCCTTATAGGCGGGCAGGTCGATCGGGCAGAC
>JAWOHI010000178.1:0-4325 GCA_046485255.1 Bacteroidales bacterium | reverse complement strand
AGCGGGTTTTCGAAGCTTGGTCCAGGAAGGTAGGAAGGCAATGAATTACCATTTACCATTTACCATTTACCATATGAACTTCTTTCGCTTTATTATCTCTTCACTAACCCCAGAGTTCAGTCTGGGGGGCAGGAGCTCTTCACTAACCTCAGAGTTTAGTCTGGGGTTGACCCGCAAGAGGGCTCCGCATCGCTTCAGCGGCCAGGCGGCTGCCTGCGGGTTGAGTCGTTACCGCTATGGGTTATGTTTTCTGCTGGCCCTCTTCCTGTCGGTCTCCCTGTCGGCCCAGACGCCTATCCCGCGCAATCAGTTCGTTGATTATGCCCGCACTTCGGCGGATTGGGTATGGGATCATCAGGATTCGATCGTTGTGGCGTGGCGCAAGACGATCGACCCGCAGGATATCTTCGGATACCGCTCGCCGGGCCACCTCCTCGAGATGGCAGCCATCTACGCCACCCTTTATGAGATGGAGGGAAAAAAGCGTTATGCCGATCGTGCCCGGAAGGTTTTGCTCACCTACGGCGATTACCGGTCGGAGTTCCCTGTCGCCGGAGCCAGGCGCAAGGCCGACTACCCCGATGGGCTGCCGGCGTTGCCCGACTTCTTCACCACGATGCGTTTCATCCGCTCCTTTGACATCCTCAACCGGAAAGGAATCCTGACCTCAGTTGAGGCGAAGCAGGTAGAGGAAACCATTGCGCACAGTCTCAAGTTTCTCCTCCGGACCCAGGAGTGGGGCGCGATGAACCGCGCCGCCCTGAGGGCGGAAGCGCTCTCCTGGGCCGTTCGCGCCATCCCCAACCATCCGATAATCAATGATTTGCGCACCGCCGAAAACGCCATCCTGTCTGACAACTGGGGGCAGTGGCAGATCGAGGATGCATCGCTCTACCACGCCGTCTGGCTCTACGCCCTGATCGGTGCCGCCGATGCGCGTGAGGAGATCGATGAGCTGTTCAGGTTGCCGGAGATGTACTATTATGCCCACTATTTCCTGAACCTGATCGCTCCCATCGAGATGATCCCCGACTACGGCGACGCCCAGAGGCTGGTCAACTGGAACCGATGGATGATCTTCTTCGAGGCTGCCGCCAAGGCCTATAACGACCCTGAACTGAAATGGGCCGCCACGATAATCGAAAACCGCTACCTCGACCTGTCCAATCCCAGGAGCGTCGGGCTGGGCTATATGCTGCTCGATTGTGTCCGCTTCGGCTCCGAATCGATCAAGCCGGTGAAGCCAAAAAGCGGCAGCGCAGAGGTAATGGAGGACATCGTGGGCAAGAAGATCGTTTTCCGCAACGGCTGGGACCCCACCTCCACCTATATGTTATACAATTACCGGGATGAAGGCGACGGCGGCCTGCTCTTCCGCGACTACCTGCGCGACGCCATCCCCGTGGAGGAGGAGAAAATGACGCACGGTCACGCCGATGAGAACAGCATCTGCCTCCTGATGGATGATGGCCAGACCCTACTGACGGATGGCGGGTACCGCGATTTCCTGCCATCAGGGTACTTTGGTTCCTACCGGCAAGATTATTTTCATAACCGTCTCTGCGTCAGGTCAGAAAAGATCTGGTTCGGCCAGAAGCCAGGTGAGTACCGATACTCGATGGGCGACTATCCGGCGGTGGACTCCCAGCCAGTACTTGATTTCCTGCACAATGCCGGCTCCTACCGTCGCGTCAGGACCCAGAAGATCGATTTTCTCACCTTCCCCGACGTGGACTACAGCCGGACCCGCCTCATCGACGACCAGATGGGCTATGAGTGGGACCGGGCAATCGCCTGGATCAAGGATCCTGGCATCTTCGTGGTTTTTGATATCCTCAAATCCCGTTCGGAACAGTACTTTACCGGCGTCAACCTCTGGCACACCAGGAAGATCGTAGCCCAGGGCCCTAACTGGTTTGATACCCAATACGATACGCTTGACAACAAAGCCCTCAACCCCGACAAGAACCTGCTGATCTATTTTCCGCGAAACCATTATCGTTTCTACCAGGTTACCAAGGCCAACCGCAATTACCAGCAGGAGATGGCCATAGCCGAATACACGGGACAATTTTTTGAACTGGGGCAGCACATCGCCTACGTTACCGTCCTTATACCCCACCAGTCGGACGAATCACCCGAAAAGTGGGTCAACGCCATCCAGTATGTCGGCTCCGAGAAGGAAGGCGACGGGGTATCGGTCAGGATCAACCTGGGCAACCGGACCATCCGGGCCGGAGTGAAGTGCGATCTCAAGATGGACCTGGTGCGCGACTATGAGCGTCCCAAGTACACGTGGGAATCGGGGAAGGTCCAGTTTGAGGAAGTGGAAACCAATGCCGACTTCTTCTATACAGACCTCAATGGCAGCAAGTTAAACTACACGGTTGTCAACCTCACCAAAGCTTATTTCCGCCACCAACTGCTGTTCGAGCAACCCTCCTCCTATTTCGGACTCAACTTCGACGGCCAACGTGATGCCTCCCGCACCGGCAAGGCGAGGCTATGGCGGGGAACGATGGAAATCAGGTAGGTATCAGGCAGCCCTTGCTGTCATCACGACGAAGGTCGGGATCCCTAGCCTCAGTGAGCGGGGTGTCAGGTGTCAGGTGTCAGGTGTCAGGTATGAGGTGTCAGGTATGAGGTGTCAGGTGGTAGCTCCCCCAGACTGAAGTCTGGGGTTAGTGAAGAGCTCTAACGAAATAATCACGATATTCATAAAAAAATGAAATCCATTGAAAATCTGATCGTTGATTCCCGCCTGGTGCCGGTATTCAATCATAAGGATGCCGCGACGGGATGCCGGGTGGTTCAGGCGTGTTACGATGCGGGCCTGCGGGTGTTTGAATGGACTAACCGGGGCGTGGAGGCGGCCGGGCTGTTCCGGGTCATCCGGGATTACATCAACCGGCACTGTCCGGGGATGGCCCTGGGCGCCGGGTCGGTTTTTGATGGCCCCACCTGCCGGGAATTCCACGGGATGCAGGCCGATTTCATCGTCAGTCCCATCCTCGACCCTGAGATGGCATCCGTTTGCAAAGAACTGAATACCTTGTGGATACCGGGTTGCGGAACGCTTACCGAGATCCATCAGGCCCAGAAGTGGGGTGCCGGCATCATCAAGATATTTCCGGGCGATTCGATTGGCGGTCCAGGCTTTGTTAAGGCCATCCGCGGACCGATGCCCTGGGCTCGGCTGATGCCTACCGGCGGGGTCAGTCCGGATTATGATAATCTCAAAGCCTGGTTCGACGCCGGGGTGGTTTGTGTCGGGATGGGATCCAGGCTGTTCACGAAAGAACTGATTACCAACTCCGAAGCTCTACGCGAAGCGATTGTCAGGGTGAGGGAAGTGATTGAAGGAATCGTGAACAGTGACCGGTGACCAGTGAAGGTTTTCCGGTCAGGTTTCCGTAAGTTAGCAGGGCGATTAAAATATCTGTCCCGATGATTGCCGGATTTATCCAGAACGATCCTGTTTTTGGCGACAAGCAGCACAATTTCAAGCAGGTGTTCGCCCTGGCGGGAAATATCCGGGCCGACCTGCTGGTCCTTCCCGAACTGTTTGCCACCGGCTATACCTTCACCTCGGTCGATGAAGCAGCTTCCCTGGCGGAACCCGTCGACGGACCGACAGCTCAGTTCCTGAGTGAGCTCTCCAGCCTGACTGGTGCCGCGGTGGTGGCCGGATTCATCGAACAGGATGGAAAAGCGCTGTACAATTCATCCTTGATCGTTTCGGGCAACCAGACGCTGGGCACCTACCGGAAAATCCATCTCTTCAACAGGGAGAAGCTATGGTTTTCCACCGGCAACAAGGCTCCGGAGGTCTTTGAAGCTGCCGGCTGCCGCATCGGCGTGATGATCTGCTTCGACTGGTTCTTCCCTGAGACGGCCCGGACCCTGGCCTTTAAGGGAGCCCAGGTCATCGCCCACCCTTCCAACCTGGTGATGCCCTACTGTCAACGCTCAATGCCGGTAAGATGCCTCGAAAACCGGGTTTTTGCCATCACGGCCAACCGCATCGGACGCGAAATCCGTGGCCCGGATGACTTCCACTTCACCGGAGCCAGTCAGGTTACCGGCCATAAAGGCGATATCCTCTTGCAGGCCCCAACCGACCGGCCTCACGTCGCCCTCGTTGAGTTCGATCCTGCCCTGGCCGATGACAAGAACCTCAATGACCACAACCATCTGTTCAACGATCGGCGGACTGATCTCTATCGCTGAGGGCCCGCCTGAAACAATCGGAATCCCATCGCACTGATGGTCCGGATGAGACAATCCGCATTGCCGCGGTGATAAATCGATAGCTGGAAAGTCTC
>JAWOHI010000139.1:0-8558 GCA_046485255.1 Bacteroidales bacterium | reverse complement strand
AACGAACTGTATCTACAATATAACTTCGAAGAGAGAAGGAGCGTGCGGCGGAACTGCGTGCTCTGGGTGTGACACCGTATGTCGGCGATCTCGATGCGCCGGCCACGTTGCAGCGCCTGCTGCGGGTAGACGGCGTATTTCACTTTGCGCCGCCCCCCATGCTCCGGGAGCTGGCAGCGGGCATCAAGGCGCACACGCTTGGGCACCTCGACCACTACCTGGAGGAGTTCGAGCGCGCTGCCACGGCCAACGGGGCCATAGTCCATTGGGCATCCGACGCGAAACGCCATAACGAGCTGGTTTTGGAAATCCTCCGTAGCCGGGGAGTGACCAAGCTGGTCAAGAGCAAATCGATGCTGACCGAGGAGTGCGGCCTGAACCCGTACCTCGAACTTAATGGCATTGAGGTCATTGACACCGATCTGGGGGAGCGGATCATCCAGCTCAGGCAGGAGCCTCCCAGTCACATTGTCCTGCCGGCCATCCACCTCAAGCGGGGGGATGTGGGTGACCTCTTCAGGGAGCAGCTGGGCACCGAGGCAGGCAATGATGATCCCACCTACCTCACCAACCAGGCCCGGCGCCACCTGCGGAACCATTTCCTGACGGCCGGGGCCGGCCTCTCGGGGGTCAATTTCGCCGTAGCGGAAACCGGCGGAATCATCCTCTGCACCAATGAGGGGAACGGTGACCTGGGCGCTACCTATCCGCCGGTCCACATCGCCTGTATGGGCATCGAGAAGGTGCTCCCCACCCTCGACGACCTGGCGGTCTTCCTCCGGATGTTGGCACGCAGCGCCACCGGTCAGCCGGCAACCGCCTACACCTCGCATTTCAGGGGACCGGTCCCGGGAAGCGAACTGCACATCATCATCGTGGATAACGGCCGGACGGAGATTCTTTCTAAGCCGGCCTACCGGAGTTCCCTTCAGTGCATCCGCTGCGGCGCCTGCCTGAACACCTGCCCGGTTTACAGGCGCAGCGGGGGACATAGCTACGGGTACCCGATACCGGGACCGATCGGATCCATCCTGGCTCCCCACCGCGATGATCGCCGGCATAAGTCGCTACCCTACGCCAGCACCCTCTGCGGCTCCTGCTCCAATGTCTGCCCCGTGAAGGTCAACCTGCACGAGCAGATTCTCCACTGGCGCCAGGACCTGGTGGCCAGCGGCAGGCTTCCGATTTTTAAGAGGCTGATAATGTGGAAATTAGGTGAAATTATGAACCACCGTTGGCTTTACGACACCGGGGGATGGCTTTTAAGAAAAACGGCCAACAGAATACCAAGGTCATTGATTACCAACCGGTTGAACCCCTGGACGCGTGGCAGGGAGATGCCCCGGTTCCCGGCACACTCGTTCAAGGAACTGGCAAAGAAACGGAAGCACGATGAAAATGAGTGACCGCGATAAGATCCTGTCCGCCATCCGCCAAGCCAATCAGGGCCTGGAGATTGACAGGCCTGCTAGTGAAGGGGTGGAAATTCTGGCTTTTAAGGAGCCGTTGGCGCAAGCCTGCCGGATGGTGGAGGCGGTGGGCGGTGAGGTGGTCCGGTTCGACCGGCCGACCGGTTTCGATATGGAGACCGGACTCAGGGAGTTGGTGGAGCAAATGCGGCCAGGCTGCGAGGTGTTTTTCGCAATAAACCGGGGAATGGATGATTTTGAGCGACGGCCGGTGGAGGTGTTGGTGGTTGCCGGATCATTCCTCGTGGCGGAAAACGGAGCCGTCTGGGTCAACTCCGGCCAGACTGGTTCCGCCTCTAACCGTAGCCTGCTTTTTCTGGCCGAACACCTGATGCTGGTGGTCGGTTCGGCCAACGTGGTTGGCACGATGCACGAAGCCTGCAAACGAATACGGGGTGATCAATCCGCTTATGGGACCTTCATTTCGGGTCCGTCTAAAACTGCGGATATTGAACAGGCTTTGGTTATTGGTGCGCAAGGGCCCAGGCGCATGACCCTTATATTGACTTGACAATGGAAGGGACGACCGGTTAGTTCAGGTCATCATCGTTCCAGGTCCCGAGATCGTCAGATTCTTCTTCATCCTCCTCATCATCAAATGAGAACTCATCATCCTCTTCGCTGATGTCAAAATCCTCATCTTCAATGTCATCTAATGAGAATTCATCAATCTCTTCATCTTCGTAACCGAAGTCCTCTTCATCCTCAAGAAAATCACCTTCAAGTCCTTCCGGCTGATCCTCATCATCCTCCATTCCCAGGAAAGGTTCCTCTTCATCAAAGAATTTCATAGCAGATAGAATTTGCTCCAAAAGTAAAAAAATGTGCGAAAAGCCATACAGACGGAAAAAATTATTGTCCCGGCCGCTTTTTCTTCGGATAGATGCAGCGCGAGTTGTCTGCCTTGATGTAGTAATCCTTGTAATTCAGTGCATTAGGGTCGGTGCACCCGGTGAGATCGAGCAGCCGGATATTCCGGAATTCGGTAGGATGGCTCTCTCCCTGCAGGGCAATGTATCCCTCCCTCAAATAGTGCCCCCCGTAAATACCCGTCATCTCCTCAAAATCCGCTTCGCGTCCATCGAGCTGGGGCCTGGCATAACTGATCACGGGCTCACCGTTGATCAGATGGGTGATGAGGGAGTCGGCCAGTACGATCACCTCCACTTTAACCCACTGGTCTCCGTCGAAGGTGGGTGAGGAGGAGTTGATGCAGTGGGGTAAAAAGAGCGTGTCTCCCATCACGACATTGGTTCCGGGGGTGCAAAGGTTGCCTGTAGGGCGCTCGCCTGCACCGAGTCCGCCCAGAAACTGAACCTCAATCGAGGTTGGAAAGGGTTGATCTTTCCTCATCGTGGAGGGGGGCTGGGAATGAATCATCACACCGCTGTTGCGAGTGGCCCAGGAAGGACCTCCCGGCACCTGGTCGCCGGTGAAGCGGTACTCCATTTGAAGCCGGTAGCAGGAGAACTTCTCCTTGTAAAACAGGTGTCCGAACTCCCCGTTAAACTGTTCGTACTGGTCATACGACGCCTTTAGTACCCCGTTTTCGGCCCGGAAGGTGTTGCTGAAGTTCTCACCCATCGGGTAGCCGGTGATTTTCATCTCCCATCCGTCGAGGTTTTTTCCGTTGAACAGCGAGATCCACTCCTCTTGAGCCGGATCGGCTTTAGGCCCGGAGCAGGCCACTGCCAGAATAAGGATTGGAAACAAATACAGGTTTTTCATTGCTCATTTTTTCTGGTCCCTTGGTGCCATTCTTTTTACAACTATCTCATCACCAAGACATTTCGGGTCTTTTTCTTCCCAATCCAGATAAACGTGGAATGGTAGCGCGATACTATCGAACTGGATGGTACAATCTTCCGGAACCTGGTCAAACCGCCAGGTTGAATCCTCAATTTCGATGAACCAACCTCCGCAGCACATACATTTGCGGTAGTCGAATCCGATGATGGTTCCTTCTGATTGATAATCATTTTGCACCCGAGTGCACCCAGACAGTATGATTATCAGGATTATAGGCAGAAGACGTACCATCAGGCTTACTTTTACTTGTGACTAAAGAACCTCAATACGCAGGACCTTTGGTAAAGTTGTGGAATATCCCGAAGATTTTGGCCGGATAAAAATTAAATTTACTGTTTCCAAACCAACTCAAATGACTACCAGGCGAGATCTTCTGAAGTCGGCTGCCCTGGCTGCGGCCGCGATGCCCTTCTTAACCACGGGAGCCTGGGCCGCCCGCCTCAGCCCGATGAATGAACTGAGGGAATCGGCCGGGATCGCGGGATTGCCCGCGCCGGGTGCACCGGATTACTGGGCCCAGGTCCGTAAACAGTTTATGCTCAGGACGGACCAGGTGTTTTTCAATACCGGTACGCTCGGGGCGATGCCCCGCGTGGTGGTTGCCCGGATGACGGAGCACCTGCACAAAGCTGCCTCCAATATGGCGGAATGGGATTATGCCGACGATGGCGATATGATGTCGGGCTACTTTCCTTACCTGGAGATACGTGAAAAGGTGGCCCGTCTGGTGGGGGCGGATGCCGGGGAGATCGCCCTGACAGAGAATGTCACGATGGCGATGAGCTTTGTGGCAATGGGCCTGAACCTGACGAAGGGCGACGAAGTGGTCACCAGTGACCAGGAGCACTCCGGGGGCAAGTCGAGCTGGCAGGTTCGCCAGAAGCGGGATGGCATCGTTTACAGGGAGATTCCGCTCCCGAAGCCCGCTACCTCACCCGGGGAGATCATCGATATCGTGACTAAAAGTTTCACCCCTAAAACCCGCGTGCTGATGCTCTCCCACGTGATCACCGGGAGCGGAGCCATCCTGCCTGTTAAGGAGTTATGTGAGGCCGCCCGGCAGCGGGGGATATTCACCGTGCTCGACGGAGCTCAGGCGTTGGGCCATATTCCGTTAAATATCAGGGAGATCGGATGTGATGCCTATGTCGGCTGCTTTCACAAGTGGATCCTCGGTCCGGCCGGAACCGGCTTCCTGTTCCTGCGGAAAGAGGTGGCGCCGGAGATCTCCACCACCCTGGCCAGCTCCCAGTGGGACGACCACAAGGACGAGGGTTTCCGGTTTACCCAGCGGGGTACCGGGAGCCTGACCCTCCTGCACGGACTGGAGACGGCGCTGAATTTCCACAATGAGATCGGGCACGAGCGGATACTGGAGCGGGTGAAGTTCCTTGGAGGATACCTGCGGAGCGAATTAAGGAAGCTGCCGAAAGTGCATATCTTTTCACCCTCGGATGAGGCGATGTGCGCAGGGATCACCGTTTACAACATTGACGGTTGGACCGGGCCGCGGCTGCAGGAGCTCTTCTGGGAGCGCGACCGGCTCAGGCCGCGCTCATCGAGCGAAACACACGGGCTAAGGCACTCAACGCATATATACAACAGCGTAGAGGAGATCGACCGCTGCCTGAAGATCATCCGGGAGCTGGCGGTATAGAAGGGTCTGTGGCGAGATGAACCCCGCCCATTATCTTTGCTAGAAGGCTATTACTAATTAATTATCAGGGTTAGCGGGCGATTGGCCGGACAATTCACCTGTAAACTTCCATTCACGACAGGTATCGGATTTTCCACCGGTCGTCCCCTCAGATCCACCGGGCGTGCGGAACGGAAGGATGACCCAGCGGGAAACCGGACGGTGCACGAGGTGGTTCGGCCGGCACTTTCCCAGAGGCGGAGCCTGTAGCCGCCACCGTCTGGGTCGGGCCCGAAAGCGCTGACTACCACATTCCTGGCTGATACTTCAAGCCCGCTGAATGACAAAGGATGATCACCGGCCTCTCCGTTGGCAATCCAGCCCAAAAGCGGCGCTGAAACGGCCGTCGAGGGGATGATCAGGCTGTAAGCCGGATCGTATTGTTCAAAGGGCCAGACATAGAACCGGGCCGACCAGGATCCTTCTATCCATTCGGTAAAGTTGGTACTCCACTGATTATTGAACAGGTTAAAGAAAATGTTGGGACGGGAAGGCATAAAATGGCCCGTCCAGGTCCAGAGGCCCGGCTTGTCGAGACTGACTGCCGGAGCATCCGGGCTGGTCACGGCGAACCCGGCACCATCCGGGCCGAATATTGCTACCCCGTTGGCTGCCAAGAAATACTCAAAATTTGATCCTTTGATGAAATCCTTCTTTGGATCGGCTATTCCACCGGCCCGTCCAACGCGGAACTCAGGCTGGGTCAGGTTGAACGGAAAGGCCACCCAACCGGCTTCCGGCCAGGGCTCGGCTGGCTTGGAGTCAATGGCCCAGGTAATCTCCAGACTGGTATTCGCGGGGTACAGCGTGTATATCAGGCTGATATGATGGGGAACCTGGCTGGTGGGCTGGTGCTGGACGGTTGCCGAAACCCTGGTTTGCGAGATTTCCCAACGGATCGTTGGGTTGGTTGGCGATCCGGTAAATCCGGGCCGGTCATCGAGGTTTGGCCTGCCGAGCTCATCGGGAGCCCAGTCCCAACCTCCCTTGATGTATGCATTGGCATAAGATTCCACCTGCCTGCGGTCGAATCGTTGATATACATAACCGCCAAACGGATGAGAGCCAGCCTCTTGCGAAACCATTTCACGACCGGAATACTTGTCGAGAATCGACCTGATGCGGCCGGTTGCCGGGTCCACCCGAACTCTGAGGAAGCTGTTCTCAAGGATTCCGGCTACCGAATCCAGATTGAAGGCTGGTTTCGTTTCCGTCACCTGATCGGAGGGGATGAAGGTTTTGTAACCCATCCCGGGAACATCCAAGGCCTTAAAACGGTATATGTTGCCCCTGTTTTCGAGGAAAACGGGCTGTCCGGTGACGGCATCGCGGAGGCCCCTGATGCCAAACCAGCCGGAGTGGGCCTTGATTTCCACTACGCCATCCCGGGTATAGGGCAGAGGGTTGTAAACAACGATCCTGGGTCCCGATACGGCCACGCTATTGGCGAGATTTTCAAGCTCCCCGTGAAGCGTAGGCAGGGTCAGCCGCCGGGCCTGGAAAACGTGATCGCCTTTCTCTTTCCACGAATGTTCGATCATCTCATAGTCGCCGAGTGCCCGGTGCTTTCTGAAATCCCCGTCATATCTCCAGATCCCCGAATGGCCGTGGCTCATCGCCAATCCAAACGTATGCTCGGCAAACAGCAGGAGCTCATCGTAGGCGCGCTCGATGGTGCTGTCCGAGGCTGGAAACCCGGAGTTGAGCATCCCCGATACCGCAGTCAAGGACTCGGCAGAGTGTAAGTCCCTGATCGTTTGGTTGTAATCCCTGAACTCCCTGGGCATCGAAAGATATCCGTGAATCCAGGTATCGGGCATATCCCCTCGGATGACGGGAAGGTCTGGATTCTCCTTAATTAGCGCATCATAAAAATCCGACATCCGCCCGGTGCGGATCCGGGCGTTCGGGGCCAGCTTCCTGGCCTGCTCCAGGGTGGCCCGGATCTCAGCGGCAGGCGGAGCGCCCTGGTTATCATTGGTGTGGATAATGGCGATCCAGCTCTTGAATGGCCACCCATCCGGAGGAATCAGGTCGGTGCCGTAGTAACCCCCCCAATACATCGTCATAACCCTGGATCCGTCGGGTCCCTCCCACCAGAAAAGCAGGGGCACCTCGGGCGAACGGGAGGCTGGATTGCATCCCAGGTGCAGAAACTTTACCCCTGCTTGGGCCAGTACGGTGGGGAGGATCCAGGAATGGCTCGGAACATCGGTCAACTTGGCGTCCACGGGCAAGTCAAGGCCATACCGCCTGGCAATCTCGTCGGAAAAACGGAATCCTCTGACCAGCAGTTCAGGGCTCAGCGCTTCCGTTTCGAAGGTGAAAGGCAGGGCATGGATCGAGATAAGCCCCTCCCGGATGGCTTTCCCAACGACCGGCTCAATACCCGGGTTTCGACGCAGGATTTCCAATATGGGATACCCCGAGAGGGTCCAGTTGAAGGGTTGGCCAACCTGATCCACAGGTGGTAGCGCCAACCCCTTGAGCGCCCCGTCGATCAGGGTGGTGCTGTACTTGCGAAGCACCGATTCGGAAAAATCGGTGTAACCGTTGTCAAAATGGGTCTTGTAAACGATAATGACCTCTTTCAGATCGGGATTGATGCGCTCCTGCGCCAGCGATGCATCAATCTCCACCATTAGGAGCATTGCAGCCAGCAGGAATGCTTGAATCGCACTTTTTTGCATTTGAGAAATGGTAATAAGTTAGTTTTTCGTGCCCACCAGAAATCCATACCCCAGCCCCGCGATCAGGTGAACCGACAGGTGGCCGACGGTGGCGCGGCCAGCGTGGACGGGCACGAAGGCCACCCCCGCCGTCGCTTTCAGCTCCAGGTTGGCGAAGAAGAGCCGCGAAGGGTAAAAAGGCCTGTTGACCGAAACGTTCAGGGCCGGTCCGCTGATATAGTAGCCGCGGTTGAACAGCCCCAGCTGCTCGTTGAGCTGCTGCTCGCGCACCCGGTTCTCGGGGTGCGCCAGGATGACCCCGGCACCATACCTCCAGTTCAGCCATCGATCGTGATAACTCCGGTTGACAAACAGGAGGTTGAATCCGTGGGTGATCCGGAATTCGCTCACCTCGGGCGGACGATTTTCCAGGATCAGCTTGTGATGGATGGCCTCGAACTCCCACCCGCGATCATTGTTTATCCGTCCAATCCGCCACATCCAATAGAAGGGCAGCATAAAGGGATCGCTCGACCAGCGGGCCAGCAGGGAGATGTCGGGATGCCCCGATTGCGAAATGTGAAGCGGAACCGGAATGTTGACGGGCGCCCCGGCATTCAGGTTGACGGTCCAAAGCACCTGTGACCGCCCCCCCGGAACGGCCAGAGCAAGGATCACCACCAGGAAGATCAGTTTTCGGGTCATGCCATAGGATTCACTACCACTAAGTTAGGCAAATCAGGCGACCGGCTGCCCCCCCATCAGAGGTATTTTTTCAACTCCCTCACCGTCCCCTTCCAGGAGCAACCCAGGCAATAAAGCCGTTCGCTATTAAACCCTGCCACGCTGGCCCCATCCTGGACAGGCTCAAGCTGGCGCTTCTGGTCCACCTGGACCACTACCTGCTCACCCTGA
>JAWOHI010000313.1:0-4640 GCA_046485255.1 Bacteroidales bacterium | reverse complement strand
GTATGAGCAGGGAGAAGTGACCGGCGATGGCAGACGGCAGACGGCGTAATGCTGCGTCCATCTGCTGTCTGCAGTCGGCTGTCCGCCGTCATACTAATCGTTCCTAATCTTCAGATAATCAATCCCCACCATATACCTTGGCAGGGCGGCGGCCTCTTTTCCGGTGATGCTGACCTGGAGGGTGTTAATCCCCTCCTTTAGTTGGAACCGGCCCAGGTTGACCACTTCGGTGGTTACTGAGACCGGTTTTCCGTTATGATACCCCTTGAAGTGGAGATTGACCGGCTGGTCGTTGATCATCATCTTAAAATTCCCATAATCAACGGCTTTGGTGAAGTTGGCCGTGATGGTGTAATCTCCGCCGGTTGCCATTTCAAACTCCGCTTTCAATTGCCCGTCAACTCCGCCGTCAAGCCACCAGAGCTGCTGGTTGTTACTCCAACCCCACGCGGAAGAGTTCTGGATCTCCCAGTTGCCGGCCGTAAGGCTGACAACGCGGAGGTGCTCTCCCTGCAGGACTCCCGCCAGGTCGGGAACCGGCGGAAACATACTTGCCCGTTTCAGGGCAACCGGTTCTTTCACTGACGAAGCATTGGGCTTGATCAGGCACTCCCCGCCAGGCTTCATATACCAGTATGAAACCACGGCATAGTTCATCCGGGTGGTGGCCCAGTGCCAAAGCTCCATATCGAACTTGATCCCCGTGTTAAACGGAATGGCATCCAGCATCCGGTGGCGCATATTGACCGACATACCAGGGTGGAAGTTGCCGGATCCATCGGGTTGTGCGATCAGGAAATGGTCGAATATTTCCGGCCGGCACCAGGCATAACCGATATAATCCTCGGTACCGGTGCCAAAATGGGAGGGAAACTCCTCCCCGTCGACATAAACTTTCTCGTCGCCCTCTCCCCACCAGGCATCGGCTGTATTGAACAGGGTGATGGCGTCGCCGGCATACACGCCCTGGCCATTCAGGGTGACGAAATTGATGTCCTCGTGCAGATCGACCAGGTGGTTGCCCTGGTACCCTTTTGCGTCAATCTGATGAAATTCGTGCCAGATAGCCCCGAAATGCATTGAACTGGTTGTCCATCTGTATTTTCCGGTGGTGATGGCGTCATACACCTGCACCGGCTGGTCTCCCATATTGATCACCTCGATCACGGCGCTTTTACGGTAGGGCATTACCCAGTGCGATGTCATCATCCCGCTGCTGTCCGTGGCGGTGTTCCAGGTAGAGTAGGGGCGGATCTGATATCCGGTGCCGAAAAAATCCCCTGCCGGGCACCAAACGGTCAGCTCCCCGTCAAAAGTGGCCTGAATGACCGTTGACCGCAGGGCTTGTGGCAGGTTCTCAGCTTCCAGCCTGATCGACATCTGGTAAACAGCGCCCGGACCTTTCAATTCATAGCGGAGGCTTTTTCCAGGTTCCAATGCGTTACCCACTCCACGCTCCAATTCTTTTGTGTCTTTTATCACAGTGCCCGAATGGTCGAGGTTTGTTAGCCTCGCAATGGTCTCTTCCATTTCGCCGGAGTAGGTTTCCAGGGCCGCCAAGGTGAAGGATTCCACTTGGGTGCCCGGCTCGTAAGTCCGGTAATTGATATTGTAATAGACTGAAGGACTGTGCTTTTCGGAATCCAAGGCGTCACATTCATAGGTGATTTTGAGGCCACTGGCATAGGGGATTGGCAGATAAAGGTTGTGCCCGCGATGCGCATAGGCGGTCAGCGGCGAAACGGAAGAGCTGAGTGGTTCGGGAGCCAGTTTTGCGCCGCTGATGAGTTCCAGGACAGGACCCTCCACTTCCGGGATGTCGTTGCCGTCGAAGTACATCCTCAGGGTCCCTGTATAGGCTGCCTCGTTCCCGAAAGTCATCCAGAAGCGGACCACGGCACCGGGACCGTCGGCTTCCAGCATCACAAACTCGCGGCGACCGTTAATGGACTCTTCCCGGATGAACCAGGAGGCATCGTGGTTGGCAAACCAGCCGGGCTGATCCGGGGCAACGGACCTTCTGTCGTAACTGCTGAATTGCTTGCAGGTAAAAGCCGGCGAAGGATACTCAGTCAGCAGGGTGGGGGTGGTCATCTCCTTCAACAGGGAGCTGAGGGTTACCTTTTTGGTTTTTGTCTGGCAGGATCCGACCAGCGCCAGCAGGACCAGCGCCATAAGGATCAGGGGCAAGGTTGTTATTTTTCTCATTGGTGAATCGGTTTGTTTGGTTTAAAAATAGGTTTTCTATCGCTGTTTTTTCCTATTTTTCTGGAAAAAGTACCGATCAATGAAAAAGTTGCTACCCATTTTTATCGCCTGGTCCATCCTGATGGCCGGGTTGCCGCTGGCCGCGCAGACCAACCTGTTTGTGACCAACCCGGATGCCCTGTCGATTATGACCGGAGATTACAATCCGGTACAGTACCGGCCCTCCGTAATGACCGCTCACCCTGATTCCATCCGGATGGGGATCATCCGCGGGGTGGACCCCGGACGAATGATCGAAAACCTCTCCAGGATGGAACTGTTCTACAACCGGAACAGCGGGTCCGATACCCTCAGCCTGACAACCGGGATTGGGGCTGCCAGGTCGTGGATCCTGGCCCATTTCGAACAGGTGAGCAAGGAAAACGAGGGCAGGCTGGTTACCGGCTATCTGGAGTTTGACCTGGATATATGCGGGAGCGGGCACCACAAGAATCCTTTTGCCCTATTACCTGGACTGGACACTTCCAATTCGGAGATCATCGTGATCGAAGGGCATTTCGATACCAGGAATGAGGACCGGTGCGATACGGAGGGATTCACCCCGGGGATCGACGACAACGGGTCCGGGACCGTTCTGGTGATGGAATTGGCACGCGTGATGAGCCGGTATGCCTTTGACCACACGATCCTCTTTACCACCCCTACAGGCGAGGACCAGGGGCTCCACGGAGCCAAGGCCTGGGCGGAGTACTTGTCAGCCAATAAAATAAAGATCCGTGCGGTACTGAATAACGACATTGTCGGCGGTATCTATTGCGGGCGATCTTCGCCCCAGCCATCCTGCCCCTACTGGGGGCACGTGGACAGCACGCACGTCAGGATCTTCTCCTTTCGCCCTATTCCAGTTCATTTGCCAATTCCCCCCACAAGCAACTGGCCAGGTACATCAAGTATGTCCAGGATGAATTGATCAACCCCCACCTGGAAACGCCAATGAATATCAAGCTCCAGCTCGGGGAGGACCGATCGGGCCGGGGCGGCGATCATACCCCGTTCAGGCAGAAGGGATACCCTGCCGTGCGGATCATTTCGGCCAATGAGCACGGTGACGGAACCGGGACCCCCCCCGACAGGAACCACACCACCAACGACGTGCTGGGGCGCGACTTTGACGGTGACGGCAAGCTGGACAGCCTGTTTGTCAATCCGGGGTACCTCGCCAGAAACACCATTATGAACGGGGTGTCCGCGGCTATGCTGGCCCTCGGGCCCGACCAGCCGGTGATGGAGGTGGCACCCATTGACCGGGGAGCGGTGATCCGGGTTGAGGAAACGGGGCTTGAGCCCGATTCCTACCTGGTCGGCATCAGGATGTTCAAAAGCCGAAGCGTGGAATTCGACACCCTGTTCGTCCGATCGGCCCAGGCCGAAATCGAAATTCCGCTAGAGAGCGGCCAGAGGTCAAATATATCGGTATCGGCCATTAAGGATGGAGTGCCCGGACCATTCTCCGATGAGAAGGAGATCAACCTGACCTCTGCCGGAACCATCGATACAGGTCAAACAATTCACCTCTTCCAGAACTACCCGAACCCGTGGAGCACCGAAACCAATATCCGCATAGAAACCCCGCCTCAATTTGAAGAAAGGATGGCCATCCTGAGGGTTTCCGACCTGATCGGGAGAACTGTTCTGAAGACACTTATCCATCTGGATAACGGTGAAACGGTGGTCCCGCTGGACTCCTCCGCACTGGCTCCCGGAACCTACCTGTACAGTCTGGAGGTTACAAACCACCAAACCAGGACGATGATGATGGTGAAAAACTGAATCGGCGATTAGTGCACTTTTGTGCTTAAAATCATATTTTCCCTCATTGGGATGGATTATCTTAGTTTGTTGCAATAAATACTAACCTTTTGAGCTATGGCCACAATCAAAAAAGAGCAAGCGCTTGATTATCACTTTAAAGGAAGACCGGGTAAAATTGAGGTTATTCCAACAGTGCCCTACAGCACCCAGTACGATCTGTCGCTGGCCTACACCCCCGGTGTGGCCTTCCCGTGCAAGGAGATCGAAGCCAACCCGGAAGATGCCTACAAATACACCGCTAAAGGGAATCTGGTGGCGGTAATCAGCAACGGCACCGCCGTGCTCGGCCTGGGCGATATCGGGGCGCTTTCAGGTAAACCGGTTATGGAGGGAAAAGGCCTGTTGTTCAAGGTCTTTGCTGATGTTGATGTGTTTGATATCGAGGTCGATGAAAAGGATCCGGAGAAACTCATACAGGTGGTTAAGGCCATCGCGCCCACCTTTGGCGGGATCAACCTGGAGGATATCAAGGCCCCCGAATGCTTCGAGATCGAGCAGCGATTGATCAAGGAGCTGGATATCCCGGTTTTTCACGACGACCAGCACGGCACGGCCATCAT
>JAWOHI010000253.1:0-6045 GCA_046485255.1 Bacteroidales bacterium | reverse complement strand
CTCGCAGCTGAAGGGTCAGGTCAGTGACCTGGTAAAGATACTTGGCATACTCCTGATCGGGTTCAACATAAGGCAGGGATCCAGCAATAGAGCCAACAACACTGACGTGTTCATCGCTGCGCAGTCGGGTCGTGGATCAGGAAATGCTGCCCAAGCTGCTTTTTAGCCCTGACCCGCTCTACCATATCACGAAGATTAAGTTATTTTTACCCACCGGAGATAGTTTTAAAAACCTAAAAGTAGCCATTCTGAAGGTCACCCGTACCCATTCTACCATCTTAAAAATCCTCTTTGCCGGGATCGCCCTAGGCTATATGGTCTTCCGGCTGGTTGGTTTCGATCATTGGGATGAAGCGCTGCCCAGGGCTGCCGAAGCCTTCAGCGGCAGCCGATCCCTGATGATCCTGGGTGCCTTCGTACTGATTTATCTCAATTTTTCGTCCGAGGCGGTCAAGTGGCAGCGGCTGGTCAACCGGATCGAGCCCACGGGGTACCCGAAAGCACTGGCCGGGGTGCTCACCAGCCTGGCAATGGCCGTCACCACCCCCGGCAGGATCGGGGACTTCATCACCCGGGGGATGATCCTGGAGCCGGGCAACCGCTTCGCGGCCTCCGGGCACACCTTCCTGTGCATTCTGGCCCAGATGGTGATGACCGTAGCTCTCGGACTCCTGGGCGCAGCCGTTTATCTCCCGGCCAACTGGGATTTTCTTCAAGGGGTGTCGCATAACCTGAACGCCCCGGTCCTGATCGCGGGGATAGCCGGGCTGGCCCTGATCATCCTTTTCTTCATCCTGGACCAACTAACCGGCATCCTTCAGAAGATCAGATGGTTAAAAAAGATCAATCCTTTTCTTGCGGCAATGGAGGGCATATCCGTCAGGGATAAAAGCTTCCTTTTGGTGGTCTCTACTTTTAAATACCTGACCTATATCGGCCAGTTCTACCTGCTGCTGATCTTCTTTGGGGTGTCGTTGGAGTTCTGGGAAGGGATGGCAGCGATCTCTTTGATTTATATGATTATGCACTTTCTCCTGGTGCCGACCATCGGCGACCTGGGGGTCAGGGGTTCCCTGGCCATCCTGATCCTTGAGCCATTCACCACGGATGTGCCGGCCATCGTGTTCGCCACTTTCGCCGTCTGGATCATCAACATAATGATCCCCTCCCTGATCGGACTGTTGCTGCTGAAAAGGATCCGGTTCGAAACGGTAACCGGGGGACCGGTGGCGGGAGGATCTTAGGTCAGTTGCCCATCTCCGAGATGAACTTGATCCGCACCAGCCTGATCTCCTCTTCCGAAAACTCATTCTCTCCCAGCTCGGCGAGTGCTTCTTCCACCGATTCCGTCTCGGCATCTTCACGGAAATAGGTGTAGATTTCGTCGCGGTGGTCATCATCCATCCGCTCGCGAATGTAGTAGTCAATGTTAATCTTTGTCCCGCTGTTGACAATCGACTCTACCTCTTTTAGCAGATCATTCATTTCCAGACCCTTGGATTCGGCGATCGCATCCAGTGGCACTTTACGGTCGATGCTTTGGATGATGGAAACCTTGAGGCTTGACTTGTTGACCATTGACCGGACCACCATATCCTGGGGGCGCTCGATCTCCTTCTCCTCCACGAATTTCCGGATCAGGTCTACAAAATCCTGGCCGTACCGCTGCGCCTTGCCCACCCCGACGCCGGTGATGGTGGCCATCTCCTCCACCTTGATCGGGTAATAGATGGCCATATCTTCGAGTGAAGGATCCTGGAAGATGACGAATGGCGGCAGGTTAAGCTTCTTGGCCACCTTTTTCCTCAGGTCCTTGAGCAGCCCGAACAGTTCCGGATCGACCGCCCCGGCTCCCCCTCCGCGGGGCGCCTTCGGCTCGTCCGACTCCTCGAAGCTGTTATCCTGGGTGAGCATAAACGAGACCGGGTTTTCCAGGAAGGCCTTCCCGGCATCGGTCAGCTTGAGGGTTCCGTAGTTGTCGATGTCCTTGTCGAGCAGGCCGGCGATCAGCGCCTGGCGCAGGACCGCGATCCAGAACCGCTCGTCCTTTTCGCGCCCCTGTCCGAAGATCTCCAGCTGGTGGTGCTTGTAGGTCCGGATCGCGGAGTTGGCCTGGCCGATCAGTACTTTGGCCACGTGTTCCGGCTTGAACCGTTCCTTAACCTCCAGAACGGCATCCAGGGCGAGCACGACCAGGTCCTGTCCTTCGAATTGCGTCTTGGGATTCAGACAGTTATCACAATTCTCGCAGTTCTCCTTGTGGTAATCCTCCCCGAAATAATGCAGGAGCTGCTTGCGCCTGCATAGGGAGGATTCGGCATAGGAGGAGGTTTCGTGGAGGAGTTGCCTCCCGATCTCCTGCTCGGCCACGGGTTTCCCCTGCATAAATTTCTCCAGCTTCTGGATATCCTTGTAACTGTAAAAAGTGATGCAATTGCCTTCACCCCCGTCGCGCCCCGCCCGCCCCGTCTCCTGGTAATAGCCCTCCAGGCTCTTGGGGATGTCGTAGTGCAGGACATACCTGACGTCGGGCTTGTCAATACCCATTCCGAAAGCGATGGTGGCCACGATGACCTCCGCCTCCTCCATCAGGAACATATCCTGGTTGCGCGCCCGAGTTGCCCCGTCGAGCCCTGCGTGATAGGGCAGCGCCTTGATGCCGTTCACCACCAGGGTGCCGGCCAGGTCCTCAACCTGTTTGCGGCTCAGACAGTAAATGATGCCCGACTTGCCCGGGTTCTCCTTGATGTACCGGATGATCTGCCTCTCCGGATCACTCTTGGTGCGGATCTCGTAGTAGAGATTTTCCCGGTTGAAGGATGACTTGAACACGTCGGCCGCCGGAATCCCCAGGTTCTTTTGGATATCGTGCTGCACTTTCGGGGTGGCCGTGGCCGTCAGTGCCATTATTGGCGCCCGCCCTATCTGCTCGATGATGGGCCGGATACGCCTGTACTCCGGCCGGAAATCGTGTCCCCACTCCGAAATGCAGTGCGCCTCGTCAATGGCATAGAAGGAAATAGTCACCCCCTGAAGAAACTCCGTGTAATCAAGCTTGTTAAGTGACTCAGGAGCCACGTACAGCAGTTTGGTCTTCCCACTGGTGACATCCTCGAGCACCTTGCTGATCTGCACCTTGGTCAGGGATGAGTTGAGGAAATGGGCGATCCCGTCCACCGTGCTGAAACTCCTCATTGAATCAACCTGGTTCTTCATCAGGGCGATCAACGGGGAAATGACAATTGCCGTTCCCGGCATAATCAGGGAAGGAAGCTGGTAACAAAGCGACTTGCCACCGCCGGTGGGCATCAGCACGAAGGAATCGCGACCGGCCAAAACATTCTTAATGACCAGTTCCTGATTGTCCTTGAATGTGTCAAAACCAAAATAAGTCTTCAGATAACCACTCAGTTGCTTTTTCTCGGCATCCATCACTCCAGACTAAATTTTCGGTAAAAACGTTATGCTTAAGATCACCCGCCATAAAAAACCCCGGAATGGCCGGAAGAAAAATGGTTATCCGGGAATAATCTTATTGCTACTTTTGTAATCTAAATTTAATAAAAAATCAGGATACCACCTTCCTGCGACCAAAAATAAATTGATCAGATGCCCGATCATTCCGAAATCCTGGAGACAGCCCGAAAAACCCTGGTAACTGAAGGTGAAGCACTATTGTCATTCAGTCAGGCCGTTGGCGAATCTTTTGCCCGGCTGGTCGAAAGGATAGCCACCTCAAACGGGCGAATCCACCTCTCCGGGGTGGGAAAAAGCGCCCTGGTGGCCCAACGGATCGCGGCTTCCCTTAACTCAACCGGGATAGCGGCCTCCTTTCTCCACGCGGGAGATGCCGTTCACGGTGACCTGGGCTCGCTCCAGCCGGGCGACCAGGTCCTCTTCCTGTCCAAGTCGGGCAACACCCCCGAAATCAAGGCCCTGGCCCCCTATATCCGGTCGCTGGGTTTTCCCGTCCTGGCCATCGTAAGCGACCGAAACTCATTCCTGGAGCAGTTCGCCGACCTGACCGTCATCGCCCCCATCGAACGCGAAGCGTGCCCTGACAATCTGGTGCCAACCACCAGCACCATCCTCCAATCAGCCATTGGCGATGCCCTGGTGGTCTGCCTGCTGAAAATCCGCGGATATTCGAAGGAGAAGTTCTCCCGGGCACATCCCGGTGGGATAATCGGCAAGCGATTGAATATCAGGGTGTCCGATCTTTACCCCAGCAACGAAAAGCCCCTTGTTGCCGATTCGGCCACCATCCGGGAAGTGATCGTCGAAATCTCCTCCAAAAGGCTGGGGGCCACGGCCGTGTCCGACCCCGGGGGAGCGGTGACCGGAATCATCACCGACGGCGACCTTAGGCGGATGTTGGAAAAGCACGGGGATACCCAGTCCATCCGGGCTTCGGATATAATGACCCGCAATCCCAGGTGCATTGCGCCGGATCAGACCGCCGTGCACGCCCTTGAGATGATGAGAAGTGCCGGGATCACCCAACTGCTCGTGATGCGTGAGGAACAGTACCTCGGCGTCATTCATATTCACGACATCCTTAGGGAGGGAATAAACTGATAGAATGAAGCTATATACCAGGGAGTTGGTAAAGAAATACCGCCAGAGAACCGTGGTCAACCGCGTCTCGGTGGAGGTGGAACAGGGCGAAATCGTCGGGCTCCTCGGACCGAACGGAGCCGGAAAAACCACCACCTTCTATATGATCGTCGGCCTCATCCGGCCCAACTCAGGCCAGATATTCCTCGACCAGGCCAATATCACCCGAGAACCGGTCTACCGCCGGGCCCAGAGCGGAATCGGATACCTTGCCCAGGAGCCATCCGTATTCAGGAATATGACCGTCGAGGACAATATCTATTCGGTGCTGGAAATGACCAAGATACCCAAACCCGAACAGCAGGAGCGCGCCGAAGGGCTGATCCTGGAGTTCGGCCTCGACAAGATCAGGAGAAACCGCGGCATCCAGCTCAGCGGAGGAGAACGCCGGCGCACGGAAATCGCCCGGGCTCTCGCCCTCAAGCCACTCTTTATCCTCCTTGATGAGCCATTTGCCGGAGTTGACCCCATCGCAGTGGAAGATATCCAGCATATCGTATCCAAGCTCAAGGAGAAAAATATCGGCGTGATCATCACCGATCATAATGTCCACGAAACCCTCTCCATCACCGACCGGGCCTACCTGCTGTTCGAAGGCAGCATCCTGAAATCGGGCACCGCCGAGGAACTGTCCCAGGATGAGCAGGTCAGACGAGTTTACCTCGGCCAGAACTTCGAACTGCGGCGCTGACAGTCAAGCCCCCCGCTGAATCACTTGTCGAAAAAATCACTATCTTTGCCGGACTTTTGCGGATGTGTCGTAATTGGTAGCCGAGCCAGACTTAGGATCTGGTGCCGCGAGGCGTGTGGGTTCGAGTCCCTCCATCCGCACTCAATTGAATAACTGTATTTTACAAGAACAAAAATGAACATCAGCCGAGAGAATATTGACGATCTGACCGCTGTCATCACAATAGGGATAGAACCGGCCGACTATCGCGAAAAAGTCGAAAATAAACTGGAAGATTACCGGAAAAAAGTCCGGATGGACGGATTCCGGCCGGGTAAAGCCCCCGCCGGACTGGTCAGGAAGATCTATGGAAAAGCCATCCAGGCAGACGAGATCCAGCAGCTGCTGGGAGACTCCCTGAACAACTTCATCCACGATAATAACCTGAGGATCCTGGGTGAACCGATCCCATCGGAAGAGTCCCCGTCGATCGACTGGGAGAACGACGAATCCTTCGAGTTCCGCTTCGACATTGCCGTTGCCCCGGAAGTGACGGTCAACCTGAGCGGAAAGGATAAGTTCAGCGACTACCGGATCAGCATAACCGAAGAGATGATCGACCGGCAGGTCGAGGATTATGCGCGAGCCAGACCGAGGCCTCGTCGGGCAGCCCGAGGCTCGAGGCGTGGCGCGCCTGGGCGCGGGCCTCGCCGAGGTCGCCGCCGATCAGGGCGAGGCGAGCCCTGGCCAGGGCCCGG
>JAWOHI010000235.1:0-11652 GCA_046485255.1 Bacteroidales bacterium | reverse complement strand
TTGATCTTGCGGGCCTTGGTCAGCTGGCCTAGCCCGCCGGTGAGCTGTTTGATGACACCCTCTTTCCAGGCCTTGACCTTTTCGCGGTCGATCACCGGTTCCTGGAAGGTGAGGCCCCACTCGGAGGCTTTCATTGCTTCCTCCTTCACCTTTGCCAGGTGGAGGAGCGCCTTGGTAGGGATGCATCCACGGTAGAGGCAAACGCCTCCGGGGTTGGGCTGGGCGTCGATCAGGGTCACCTGCTGGCCCAGGTCGGCAGCCATGAAGGCGGCGCGGTACCCTCCCGGGCCTGCGCCAATCACCACTACATCGTGTTCCTTTATGTTGCTCATCAGTTGAATTTCTTTGATTTACAATGACATCAAGAGGGGCTGCTCCAGGGCTTTGGAGATCCAGCCCAGGAAACGGGCGCCATCGGCCCCGTCAATCAGGCGGTGGTCGTAGCTCAGGGAGAGGGGCAGCATATTGCGGGCCACGAACTCCCCGTCGCGGTATACCTGCTCCATGGCCGATCTCGAGACGCCAAGGATGGCCACCTGGTGGGGGTACACGATCGGGGTGAAGGCGGTACCGCCGATGCCACCGAGGTTGGAGATGGTGAAGTTGCCACCCTGCATCTCTTCGCTGGTCAGCTTCCGGTTGCGGGCGCGCTCGGCCAGCTCGTTCATCTCGATGGAGAGGGCAGTGATACTCTTCTTGTCCACGTCGCGGACGATGGGGACCAGGAGGCCCTGCTCGGTATCGACGGCGATGCCGATATGCACGTAATCCTTGTAGACCACCTGACGGTTCTTCATATCCACGCTGGCGTTGAATTTTGGAAACTGCCTCAGGGCCATGGCGGTAACTTTCAGGAGGATGGCGGTCATCGTCAGCTTGCCGCCCGCCTTTTCAACAGCCGCCCGGTTCATCAGCCGGAACTTCTCCACCTCGGTGATATCCGCCTTGTCGAACTGCACCACCTGCGGGATGGTCTGCCAGGAGCGGACCGTGCTTTCGGCGGTGATCTGCCTGATCCGGCTCATCGGCTCCAACTCCACCGGACCCCACTGGGAGAAATCGGGAACCTCGGCATACTCGGCAGGTGATGACGGTAACGATCCCTTAACCAGCTGCTTGACGTGCGCCTTCACATCCGCGTCGGAGATCCGGCCACCCGGACCGCTGCCCTTCACCTTGGTGATGTCGACACCCAGCTCCCGCGCAAACCGGCGAACGGTAGGGGAGGCGGGGACGAGAACGGATGACGGTTGATGGGTGTCGGGTGCCGGGTGCCGGGTGTCAGGTGCCGGGCTTCGGGTGTCGGGTGCCGGGTGTCGGGTGTCAGGTGTCGGGTGGGGTTTCCGGTCACCGGTCACCGTGTCACTGGTCACTGCGTCACCGGACACTGCTGCCTCCACTACCAGGATCGTCTGGCCAACCCGGACCTCATCCCCCTTATTTACCTTGATATCAATGATTTTGCCTCCAACCGGCGATGGAATGTCGGTGGCGGCCTTATCGGTTTCAATCTCAATGATCGACTGATCCTTTTCAATCACGTCGCCCACCTTTACCAGGATCCTCGAGAGGAAGCCCGATACGACATTGTCGGCTATTTCAGGAAGTTTGACTTCGGTTTTCATTTTCTTCTTGTCATTATTTGGTTAAACCAGGGCGGGATTAATCTTGTCCGGCCTGATGCCCAGCTTTTTCAATGCCTTGGGGAGGATTTTCCCGTCGATTTTGCCCTCTTCGTGGAGTTTGGCCAGGGTGGTGTACACGATGTGCTTGGCATCCACCTCGAAATGGTCGCGCAGGGAGGCGCGATCTTCGCTCAGTCCGAATCCGTCGGTACCAAGTGCCACGAACCGTCCCGGGAAATAGGTGGCCACCGACAGCGGCAGGGCCTTCATATAGTCGCTGGCTGCGATGAACAGCCCGGGCTGGTCGCCCACCAGGAACCGGATGTGGCTCTCCTTCCGGTTTTCGGGGTTGAGGGTGTTGTAGCGCTCCACTTCACGGGCGTCGTCGTACAGGTTTTTGTAGCTGGTGACGCTCCAGATGTGCGGGTGGATGCCGTAATCCGATTTCAGGATATCGGCGGCCTTGATCACCTCGTTGAGGATGGCCCCGCTGCCCAGCAGGTTGAGGTTATGCACGTTCTCCTCCTCATACCTGAACTGGTACATTCCTTTGAGGATGTGCGCCTTGGTACAGGGAGGCTTGGCGGGTTGGAGGTATTTCTCGTTGGTGACGGTGATGTAGTAGATCACGTCGTTACCTTCGAGGTACATATCGCGAATTCCTTCCTCCACGATGATCGCCAGTTCGTAGGCGAAGGCGGGGTCGTAGGCCTTGACGGCTGGGAAGGCGAGGGCGAGCAGGTGGCTGTGGCCGTCCTGGTGCTGCAGCCCTTCGCCGGCGAGGGTGGTTCTTCCCGATGTGCCTCCAATCATAAATCCCCGGGCGCGAATGTCACCGGCAGCCCAGATCAGGTCGCCCACCCGCTGGAAGCCAAACATCGAATAGAAGATGAAGAAGGGGATGCTGTTCACCCCGTGATTTGAGTAGCTGGTGCCTGCTGCGATGAAGGAGGACATTGATCCGGCCTCCGTGATCCCCTCCTCGAGGATCGCGCCGTCCTTCGCTTCCTTGTAGTACATCAGGCTGTCGCGGTCGACCGGCTCATAGAGCTGGCCCTTATGCGAATAGATGCCCACCTGGCGGAAGAGGGAGTCCATCCCGAAGGTGCGCGACTCGTCGGGTACGATGGGAACGATGAGCTTGCCAACGTTCTTGTCTTTCAGGAGTTTGGTCAGGATCTGGACGATCACCATCGTAGTAGCTACGGTCTTGTCGCCCGAGTCTTTGCTGTATTCCTGGAATATGTTGTGATCAGGCATCTCGAAGCGGAGCTTATCACTCACCCTTTTTGGCAGGGATCCGCCCAGCTTTTCGCGCTGTTCGCGCAGGTATTTCATTTCCTCGCTGTTCTCGTCGGGCCTGTAAAATGGGGCCTTGGCGATCACATCGTCGGAGATGGGGATACCAAAGCGGCCCCGGAAGTATTTGAGCTCCTCCTCGTTCAGCTTTTTCTGCTGGTGCGTGATGTTCCGGCCTTCGCCGGCTTCCCCCATCCCGTAACCCTTGATGGTTGATGCCAGGATCACCGTGGGCGATCCCTTGTGGTGGAAGGCGGCGTGGTAGGCGTTATAGACCTTGAGGGGATCGTGCCCGCCCCGGCGGAGCTTCTCCAGCTGCTCGTCCGAATAGTGCTCGACCATACGCAGGGTCTGCTCGTACTTGCCGAAGAAATCCTTGCGGATGTAATCGCCCGAAGAGATGATGTATTTCTGGCGCTGGCCGTCAACCAGCTCCCCAAAGCGGCGGGCCAGGAGGCCATCCTTGTCTTTTTCGAAGAGCGGATCCCAGTCCTGCCCGTGGATCACCTTGATCACGTTCCATCCGGCCCCGCGGAAAGCCGATTCCAGTTCCTGGATGATCGACCCGTTACCGCGAACCGGACCGTCGAGGCGCTGCAGGTTGCAGTTCACCACGAAGATCAGGTTGTCAAGCTCCTCGCGGGAGGCCAGGGTGAGGGCGCCCATCGACTCCGGCTCATCCATCTCGCCGTCCCCCAGGAAGGCCCATACTTTCTGATCCGACTTGGGAATCAGTCCATTATCTTCCATATAACGGTTGAACCGGGCTTGATAGATCGCCATCAGGGGGCCAAGGCCCATCGAGACCGTCGGGAACTGCCAGAATTCGGGCATCGAACGCGGGTGCGGGTAGGAGGAGAGCCCGCCACCCTCCTTGAGTTCACGGCGGAAATTCACCAGGTCCTGCTCCGTCAATCGCCCTTCCAGGAAAGCCCTGGCATAGATCCCGGGAGCTGCGTGGCCCTGGATATAAACCATATCCGGTCGCCGACCATCTTCGCCTCCGCGGAAGAAGTGGTTGAATCCGACCTCGTACAGGGTGGCGCTGGAGGCGAACGTGGAGATGTGACCGCCTATGCCGTCCGATTCCTTGTTGGCCCTGACCACCATCGCCATCGCGTTCCAGCGGATGATGCTCTTGATCTTGCGTTCGATCTCGCGGCTGCCCGGGTATGGTACCTCCCTGTTGACCGGTATGGTGTTGATATAGGGGGTATTGCCCTGGTAGGTGAAATCAACCCCCTTCAATTGCGAGCGGGATTGGAGCATCAGCAGGATCTCCCTGGCACGCTCAAATCCTTCATTTTCGATAATGTAATCCAGGGAGTCGATCCACTCCCGGTTCTCTGCCTCGAAAATCTTGGCTAACTCATTGTTTTCCATCAGTGTAACTCAGTTATCAAATTGCTGTTAAGTAACAACTGGGTAAACAAATGAGAGGAGGAAAAGTTCAAGCAGACCACAGTTGACAAGTTTCAAAAACTTGTCAACTGTGGTCTTCAAACCTGACAAGTTTTTGAAACTTGTCAGGTTTGAGCAACAGCGTTACGCCAATGATAGTCAGCACCCCCCCTGCCACCTGGTATAGGAGGGGCAGGCGGCCGAAGTAGATGAAGACGCCAAGGACGACGAAGAGGGCAGTAGTGCTTTGGATGATGGCGGCCCGGGAGGCCGGGATAAATTTGAGGGCGCTGTACTGGCCGATGGAGGTCAGGAAGGGTCCCAGAAAGGACCCGGCGATGATGTTGAGCAGCGCCGAGCGGGGGATCTGGAGGTTTTGTCCCCAGATGAGCAGCAGGATGATGGCCATTGCCAGCAGGAAGAGGGCCCGGTTGATGGCCAGGATGGTGGGGGTGACCCGCTGGATGTTCCTTTTGGCGGTGATGGTCCGCACTCCGTAAAAGAGGGTGGAAACCAGCATCAGGCCGGCGCTGCCCGACAGGTAGGATGCCACCGTGCCCCCCCGCTGGTAGCTGATGACCAGGGCGCCGATAAAGGTCAGCACCACGCCTGCCTTCTGGAGCCCGTTAAACCGCTCGCCCAGGATCAGGACGCCCATCAGCGTGACAAAAATGTATTCGAGGTTCCTCAGGAAGGAGGGAATGGCCGGATTCTCCGATATGGAGATGGCCGCATAGAACGATCCGGTAGCTACCAGTTCAATCAATCCAATGATTATCAATACTTTGATGGTGCTTCCTGAAAGCTTTGGGAACTTACGGTGCTCGGCCGACCGGAGGGTGAAGAGGCTGTTCCAGACGAGCGCCATCGTGAACCAGTAGATGCCGAACTGGGCCAGGCTCACCTCGTTCAGGGCAGCCTTGCTGAAGATGTAAACCGTTGAGCCGGCTACCGTTGCCAGAAAGGCATAAGCGTATCCTTTGACCTCAGGCTTCAAAGTGGTTATTTGCCCTCAAAGGAAAGGATTTTTACCGGGCCGATCAAGCCTGATTCAACCAGTGGATCACCCTGCTTGTAGAACCGATGAGTGGTAAAAGTGTACCGGCCCGTCGGCCTGGGCTCGCCGTTCAGGAGCCAGTCGGGCCAACGCCCTTTCTCGATCCCATCCCAGGGCTCCTCCTCATCCCCGATCAGGCGATTGATCCACAGGTTAACCACTTCTATTTCAAGATGATTGCTTTTCGCCTTCAGCCCGCTGCCAAGACGAACCCTCCAGGGTGCCGTCCAGAGGATTCCCAGATCCTTCCCGTTGAGGCGCACACGGGCCAGGTTCCGCACAGTGCCCAGGTCGAGCCAGAGTTCTGATCCCGAGGCCTTTCGTTCCTCCAATGGCATATCGAACTCCGCCACATACCGGGCGGTGCCGGAGTAGAACCTGATGGCGTCATCGGGATGCTTCGACCAATCGGATAGGGTGTCGAAGGAAACCTCACCGGGACCACCCCAGGCCGGGTCAAACGTGACGGACCAGGGACCGGACAAAGCAACAACAGGTGTCGGGTTTCGGGTATCAGGTGTCGGGTTTTGGGTGTCAGGTGTCAGGTTTCGGGTATCAGGATTAAGGTTGGTGGTGAAGACGATGAAGCAGCTTTGGTGGGGTTCAAGGGAGATCGGGAGTGTGACGCCACCGTCGGACGCGTTGATTTCCTTCAGTTTGGTGATCTCGCCGGTCACAGGGTCCCACCGCTCAGCGCTGAGTGTGCCGTTGCGGAAGGTGCAGGTATCCGAAACCGTGTGGCCGGTTCGGTTGGAGATGAAATAGATTTCGCGACCGGGAAGTGACCGGTGGGTGTAACGAATGGAGCCTGAGGCACTGAAGTCGGGGTGGACCCCCAAACGTGCCAGGACGCCGGCAACAAATTCATAATCAGGATAGAGCCCATCAGGTTCACCTGCAGGCCGGATGACCAGGCCGGATGACCAGAGTGAGTCGGCCAGTTGCCGCACCTGCTCATCGCAATGCGGGTAGTTGACCAGCGACGGGGAGGTGGCTGGCGGGTTGCCGATGACCGTGGCGCCGGCCCTGGCCAGCGATGCGATAGTAGCCAGCAGCTCCGGAGTCATAGTTGTAAAGTCGGGCATCACGAGGACCGCATAGGAGGCCCCTCCGGGGAACACGATCCGGCCGTCGCTTACCGATGGCTGCTGCATCATCATTTTGGGCGAGATGCCGTCGAATGCGTACCCCCGCTTGTCGGGCAGCACCTCGGTTCCCTCGAGGGCCGATCGCGGTGGCAGGAAAACCATCGGGGCCCCTTCGGGGGTGAGGTAGAGTATGTCGGAGTTGTTAATTCCCAGAGAAAGAACATATTGACAGCGGGCTATGTACTGATGGTAGGCCGATGACATCGACCACCAGGTCTGTCCGCGGTCCCAATGGACGCCGTAAGGGCCCATACTGACGCCCGGCCGTAGGTGATCGCCATAGGGTTTATGGGCGAAAGTGTGATAAACCAACCGGTTGATACCCATACAGAAAGCCCAGTCGCCCTGATTCTTGACCAGTTCGGGATAGAGCTTCCAGGCTTCGGTGTGCATTGCGGTGAAAGCTTCGGCGGCCACCACCGGTTTGCCCTGGATATGGGCAATTGAGGTTGCTTGGAAGCAACTGAAGGCTGAATTGAAGCCGTAACCATCGCTCCAGAACTCGCACATCGGCACATCCGCCACGCTGCCCAGGTCGAGATCGGCGGCGGGGTTCATATCGTAAGGTTCGATGGAGAGGGTGAATCCGTTTCGCCGGCCCAGCTCCTTGAACCGCAGGGCGTGGTTCGCGATGATCAGCTCATTGGAGGTTTGCCGCACGTCCCAAAGAAAACGTTCGGTTACCTGCGCGTTTTCCACGATCAGGCCGGCATAGGCGGGAAGATATGGAAGCGGGTCGTACCCCCGCCTGGTGATGAACTCCTCGCGAAACCGGTGCGTCCAGTTCTGGGCCCCCATCTCCCAGCTGTCGATGTGGATCATCGTCCAGCCCCCGCCTGATTTGCTTTTACGCGGCTCCGTCTTACGGATGAGCGTGCCGATATAGTGCTCGTAATGATCATCAAAGGCAGCGGTGTCGAACTTGTCGGCTTCAAAGCCGAGCCCGGGTGCGGGAGCAGGCCGGGTTACGGCGCCATTGTTTCTTTTTCCGAACCGGAGGATGGTCCAGTTGCCGGCCGGCACCTCCCACTGGAGGGTGCCATCCGGCTGCAGCCGGCCGGTGAGGTCGATGATCCCTGCCGGATCAATGGCTGCGCCTTCCGTTTCAACTGTTTCAGCGAGGTCGGGAAGCCAGGGTGCCACTCCGGGCTGGGAGGTGTAGGGCGCCCGGTAGATCAGTGATTTTTCATCCAGCCGCTCGATCAGTTTCTTGACCTTTGGGGTTGGCACGGCCAGGAGGGCTACATCTTCGTACCACTCCTCCCGTAGGGCCTTGAGAGCAGGGGTGAGGCTTCCCTCCCCAAAAAAGGGCGCGTGGGGCGGGGGAACCGGCAGGGTCCCGCTAAAGCGGGCAGGCCCCCTGACCTCAGTGGCAGAGGATACCAGGTGCATCATCGATTGCTCAGGCCTGACCCACGGCCCGCCGCTGCCGGCCCATCCCGGGCCTGATCCCATTATCAGCCTGATGCCGAGCCGCTCACACTCGCGTACCGCAAAGGCGAACAGATCCTTCCACTCCTCGCTGAGCATATCCACCGCGCCGCGTGGAACACCCACGTTCACCTCCAGAAACAGGACGTAGCCGATACCCGCCTCCCGCATCGACTCGAGATCGGCCGTCATCGCCTCCCGGTCGAGATTGCCATCCATAAAGTACCAGTAAACCCCGGGCCTTGCGGAATCGGGAGGGTTGATGAATCCCTCTTTCAGCTCATCAGTTTGAATGCCCGAACACGCTGATATCAAGGCTGATATAAGGATTGAAATTAATTTCAGGTAACGAGTCATCGGCTGAAGGTTTTGGCGTTATTTTTATGACAGATTATCAACCTAAAGCTATTTAAAATATGAAAACAAGATTCTTGCACCGGCTCCTTGTGATTGTTGCGATGATCGGTCTGACAGGCACGCAAAGTTGTGAAAATTACAACCTCGAATATCCTATGGACAAGCCTTTTAAGGCCACCCTGAAGAACAATTCCAATGAGGATGTGCACCTGTTCACCGATGTGATGGGCAAATACACGGAGGACTTTGATCCTTCGAACAAAGTGGCCCCCGGTGAACAGAGGACGGTTACAATGGTGCTGCATTTTTCGAAGGCCACCGACCACTATACCGGTGTCGTTTACGCCGGGCGCAATGGCAGCTACCTGGATACCAAGACGTACGACATCAGTGGCGCCACCAAGGACCTCACGGCCATCTGGAACGGCACAAGCCTTTCCTTGAGGTAAAGAGCCCCTTCTACTGTTCCTGGCCCCTTTCTACCGAAACGACAAACACCTTGGTGTTACCCCGCCAGGGAAAGGATCGGTATCGCTTGATAAAGCGGAGGTTAACCCGTGCACCTTCCAGGGCGGCCACCTCAAGCTGCCGGATGATGGCTGTGTCCTTTTTGGGGACGCTGAAATCATACACTTCGGCAATTGGGCTGGTACCCCTGAGGGCGCCAAAGGATTCGAGGCTGATCTTGCCTTCCCAGGTTTTGAAAATCACTCCCTGTTCACTGATTCTTAACACTTTTCCTGCCATCACCCCCCGCTCATACACTCCCCAGTAAAAAAAGGCGAAAACCCCGAGCAGGATCACAAGGCCAATCAGGGCCAGTTTCTTCAGATACCTGGCAAAAGCGGATCCGGGCCTTTTAACTGGTGCTTCTGGTTCCATCGCATATTTGATTTAAACTCAAGACGGCTTAAACGGTTAACCAAAAATACTATAATATCCCACTTGTTCCTATGCCGTCAAACTAACAGGTCATCAAGCCACCAATTCCTACTTCCCAAAACAATACAAATGCCTGAATCCGCGCAGGTAGAGCTCATCTCCCAGGATCACCGGGGAGGCGTGGAAATTGTCGTCCAGCTTGTTGGTAGCCAGGATCCTGAACTCCGGCCCGGCCTTGACCACCACCACGGTCCCCTCCGATGCCAGGTAGAGGCGGTCGGCCACGCCGGTCGGGGAGGAATAGATATTCACGAAACCCTGGATCTTTTGCATACTATAATTGATTTTTCCATCCGCGGCATCGAGGCAGGTCAGTTCGGGGTTGTTGGCGCGCAGGAAATAGAGCTTTCCGTCCATCAGCACCGGGCTCGGGGTGTAGGGGGCAAACTGGTCGTATTTCCAAAGGATGGCATCCGTGTTGGTGATGTCCCCCTTGGCCCGGGCCAGGTCGATCGCCAACAGGGCATTCCCACGGAACCCGCTCATCAGGTACACGATGCCGTTTGCGTACACCGGCGACGGGATGACGTTACGGGTCATTCCGGCGCACTCCCAGATGAGTTCGCCCGTCTCAAGATCATAGCTTCGGATACGGGTGGTGGCACTGGTGATGACCTGGGCGCGGCCGTTGACCTCGATCACCCTGGGAGTGGCCCAGGATGTCACCTCGTCACGGTTCACCCGCCAGATCTCCTCGCCGGTTTTTTTATTCATCGCCGTGATGAATGATTGGCCCTCCTCATCCCAAACCATCACGACCCGGTCATTGTATACGGTGGGCGTTGCCCCTTCGCCAAAATCCATTGTGATCTTCATCTGCCCGAAGTCTTTCTGCCAGATCACGTTCCCGTCGAAGTCAAGGCAATAGAGTCCTCTCGACCCAAAGAAGGCGTAGATATGCTCGCCATCGGTGACCGGGGAATTGGATGCCCAGCTGCCCAGGTTATGGGTACCCTCCAGGGGCAGCTCCTCCCGGACGGTCGTTTCCCAACGGATGGCACCGGTGCCCCGGTCGACCGACAGTACCACAAAGCGATGGACCAGGTCGGTTTGCGCGGAGGGTGGCCCGCGTCGTTCCCCCTGACCCTCCTCAACGGGCTTGGTGGCCTTTTTTTCAGTTGGCACGGCTGTCAGGATGATGATCTGGTCGTTCCAAATGATCGGGGTGGCGTGTCCTTTACCCGGTATTTCCGTCTTCCACTTAATGTTGCTGGTTTCGCCGAACGCAATGGGCGGGTTGCCCCACGGGGCGTTCCCGTTGAAATCCGGACCGCGCCATTGCGCCCAATTGTATTGAATATCAGTTTTTTCAGTCCCTTGCTGGGCAAAGGCGCCGGTCGCGGCCATCATCATAAACAGGGCTACCCAAATCCCTGGAATCCTTAAGTTGATCTTCATACCTTGTCCTGTTTAAAATTTATGGGTACAAGATAGAATTTTCGGGAAACCGGGCAAATCAACCGATCCCTGTTCGGAGGAAACGGTCAGAGAGAGGCTACTTTCTCCCGCCCTTCCTCCTGAGCCCGACCACTACAAGGACCAATCCGGCCACTACCGCAGTAGCTCCTCCAACCATTTTGTAATCAGACTCTTTGTTAAGTTCTGTCTTGGGTTTGACCGCATCGTCGGTGATATACTTGATGGCGGTTGACACCTCTTTCTCGATTCTGGCCGAGGTGGTCTGCTTCACCTGGTACCCATCGTAAACAAGATAGGCGCCTCCGGCGATCAGGGCAATTCCGAGCAGTGTAATGAAGATTTTCATTGGATACCGGTATATTTTGTTGCACAAAGAAAATAATTATTCTGAAACAGAAACAAATAGTATTGACGAACGCGTTGTCTTTAAATAAATTGCATTATTTATAGCGAGATCTCGATTGTGGTTGTATATTTGTCCTGAATATTAGGGTGAAGATATACTATGTGGTCAAAAACAACAGAGTACGCTGTACGGGCATTGGTGTATGTTGCCATAAGCAACGAAAACAGCCATAGGCCTGGATTTAGGGAGGTGGCAGAGGCGATCGATGCTCCGGTTCAATTCACGGCGAAGATATTGCAGACGATGGCACGGAAAAAGCTGCTTCAGTCGATCCGCGGCAAGGGTGGCGGATTTTTTTATGCACGGAACGCCGAAGAGCTCAAGCTGTCGAGGGTGATTGATGCCTTTCAGGGCGAGGATTTCTTTAATGGATGTATCCTTGGATTGGGGAAATGCGATCCTGCCGATCCCTGTCCGTTGCACGATGAGTTTTCGCGCATTCGTGTCGACCTGGTCGGGATGGCAGAAAATGAGACCATTCAGGGGTTGGCCCGCAAGATTGAAGCCGGCCAGGGCCGCTTGAAAAGGATTTAACCAGCCATTTTCCTGAGGGCTGCTATCTCGGCG
>JAWOHI010000210.1:0-4858 GCA_046485255.1 Bacteroidales bacterium | reverse complement strand
CGCTGTCCTTGCTTATGATGACGACATCGCCTTGGTCGCGAGCCGCTTGGAAGATCGCATCTTCCAAGCGGCTCGCGACCAAGGCGATGTCGTCATCAGGGCGCTCAGGGCATCACACCGTAGAGTTTAAGCTTCTTGTGAAGGGTTTTGCCGGTGATCGCCCCCGGAGCCGGCCGATCATCTCATCCACCTCGCACGCTGTCAGAGGGGCCAGGCCGGTCTGCACATCCTTGAGCACTTCGATGAAGATGCCTCCGAGCCCGATCATCACGATATGGCCGAAATTACCCTCCCGCTTGGCTCCCACAAACAGTTCCAATCCCTTGAGCATAGGCTGCAGCAGGACCGCCTCGGCTCCGCCGATCCCCATCAGCCTGTCAAATCCTTCCTCCACGGCGGATGGGTCTTGAAGGTTGAGCAATACCCCGCCCACATCTGTCTTATGAACCGGGCCCACCACTTTCATCACCACCGGGTAGCCCATTTTGCCCGCAATCTCGACGGCTTCGCCTTTGTGATGGGCCACCGCTTCAGGTATTCGGGCAACTTGAGCAATATCAAGCAGTTGCTGCACCTGGCCGGGACTCAGGTAGCCCTCCCCGGCCTGGTCCAGTACCCGTGCAAGGGCCGTCCGGTCTATTCCGGTTACGGCAGAGTGACGTTTTTCAGGTGTCTGAATGGAGAGGGATTTCGCCAGAGCCTGTCCGAAAAGGACCTCATCGGGAAAATTGATGCGCCCCTTGGCGAGGAACCGTTCCACTTCGCCCCTGGCATTCACGATGGAGGGGAGGATGGGATAGATGGGTTTATGGCAGACCTTCATTTTCCGGTCGATCAGGTCATAGACCGGGTCGACCGGCGACAAGCCGGGGCTTCCGAAGATTATGCACATCCCGTCGATTTGATCGAGCTCATTTTCAACGCAATCGATTACCGCCTCCATCTGTTCGACCCCGCCTGTGGCCAGCACGTCGATCGGGTTGGCTACGGATGAGCCGGGATGAAGCCGTGTCAAGAGCCGTTCGGCCGCGGGTCCCGTGATCGATGGGACCTCCACCTGCCCTTCCGATAGCACATCGGTGAGCATCACCGCAGGCCCGCCGGCGTGGGTAATGATGGCCATCCTTCGGCCCCGGGGCTTTTTGTGCAGGAAGAGGGCACCCATTGTAGCCAGTTCCGAACGGCTGTAGCAGCGAACGATGCCGGCCTTCCGGAACAGGGCATCCACGGCGGTATCCGGACTGGCGAGGGCACCGGTATGGGAAGAAGCTGCCCGGCTGCCGGCTTCCGAGCTTCCTGCCTTGATGGCAGCAATCCGGCAACCTTTAAGGATCAGCGAGGTGGCGTGCTTCAAGAGTTTGGCCGGCTTGCGAACGCTCTCCATATAGAGCAGCTTGACCCGGCTGGAAGTCTCCGGGTCAAAGGTGTGGTCAAGATGCTCCAGCACATCCTCCACCCCTATCTGGGCGGAATTGCCGACACTGAATATACTACTGAAAGTAAGGCCGTTGGGTATAGCCGACTCCATCACGTACACGGCAGTGGCTCCCGATCCGGAGATAAAATCCACCCCCTGGGGAGCCAGTTTCGGCACCGGAAGGGTGAAGCAACCGGCGTATGTGGTGGTGATCACCCCAATGCAGTTGGGTCCGATCAGGCTACTGCCTGTCTCTTCCATAATCCGGACCAGGTCGTGCTCCAGCTCAGCCCCTTTTTCGTTCTCCTCTGAAAAGCCAGCAGAAATGACGATAAAGGCACGCACCCCCTTTTCCATTGCCAAATAGAGGGCAGAAGCCGGGCAGATCGCTGCCGGGATAGCCAGTATGGCCAGATCCACCCTCGGGAGTTGGGCCGGGTCGGGATAGGATGGAACTCCCTGGATCTCCTTCGCTTTGGGGTTTACCACGTACAAATCCCCACGGTAGCCATAGTCAAGCAGGTTCTTCAGAATCTTCCCACCTGGCTTGGTGATGTCGTTTGAGGCACCCACCACAACAATGCTGCGCGGGTCAATGAGCTGGCGGTTGATCATAAACTTCTCTCTGGTCGGAGCAAATTAACCAATTTTTTAGCAGGTATGCGAGGAGGCATACCAATAATCCGTGATTATTATTAACATCGTGTGACCTTGAATGACACCGTGCCCAACGGTTGATCCGGGTGGCCCGGTTTAAACCTAATGCATTGATTATGAAAAAGATTTGCCTGTTGCTTATCGTCTCTACCCTGACTGCCGGCCTGGCCGGACGTGCCCAGACCGGTCTCGATTATTACCTGCCCGAAGGAGCACGGTACAATCCGGCCATCCCGGTGCCGGAGTCGGTCATCGGCCATTCCATCGGGGAATACCACCTCACATTTGACCGGATCGTCCGCTATATGGAGGCCTTGGCAGCAGCATCCGACCGGGTCACGCTGGTTCGCATCGGGCAAACCCACGAAAAGCAACAGATGATCCAGTTGCTCATCACTTCACCGTCCAATCAGGCAAACCTGGAGAAGATCCGAAAAGATCACCTGTCGGCCATCGATCCTTCGGGTCCGGCCAGCGCCGTGCGGAAAGATCATCTGGTGGCCTGGCTGGGATACAGCGTGCACGGCAATGAGCCCAGCGGAGCCAATGCCTCGCCGCTGGTGGCCTATTACCTGGCGGCCTGCGAGGACCCTCAGGTGACCGGACTGCTGGATCAGACGGTGGTCATCCTGAACCCAACCCTCAACCCCGACGGACTCAACCGGTTCGCCACCTATGTCAACTCGCGCAAGAGCAGCATCAACAATCCCGATATCAACTCGATCGAATTCCAGGAGCCCTGGCCGGGCAGCCGGAGCAATCACTACTGGTTTGACCTGAACCGCGATTGGCTGCTGCTGCGCCATCCCGAAACACAGGCCCTGGTAGCCCAGTTTCATCACTGGATGCCCCACCTGGTAACAGACCATCACGAGATGGGCGGCAACTCGACCTTTTTCTTCCAGCCTGGGGTGCAAACCCGGGGCAACCCATTCATTCCAGCCTCCAATTTCACGATGACCCAACTGGTTGGCACCTACCACGCCAAAGCCCTCGACCAGATCGGTTCGCTCTATTATACCGAGGAATCATTTGATGATTTCTACCCGGGCAAGGGGTCAACCTACCCCGACATCCACGGCTCCATCGGTATTCTTTTTGAACAGGCCGGTAGCAGGGGCCACCTGCGCTCAACCACCAACGGCCTGATGCCCTTTCCGTTCACCATCCGGAACCAGGTGAGCGTCTCCCTGTCAAGCCTCGAGGCCGCCCATTCCCTTCGGCGTGAACTCTTCTTCCATATGGCTGATTTCTACAGGAGTGCGCTGAGCGAGGCGGATGCCTCCGGAATAAAAGGATACCTGTTCGGTGACCCGGCCGACCCGGTCAAGACCAACCAAATGGTCGACCTGCTTCTGAAACATCAAATTGAAGTTCAGCAGGTTGACAAACCAATTGACATCAGTGGAGTCCCTTACCCAGCTGCACTCAGCTATTATGTTCCAACCAGGCAGAAACAATATCGCCTGGTCCGTGCGCTCTTTGAAACGGTAACGACATTCAACGACAGCACGTTCTACGACATCAGCACCTGGACCCTCCCCGCCGCAATGGGCGTCCCTTGTATGCCGATCGACCAGCGTTACGTAGCCCGGATCTCAGCCAAAACGCTGCAGACAGTGGCCGAAACTCCCCCAGGCGTGATGGAAGGGAACCAGAGCAGCGTCGGGTACCTGATCCCAACGGAACCCTACCTGGTGCATAAAGCCCTGTACCAATTACTGAATGCGGGTATCCGGGTAAAAATAGCCAATGCCCCTTTCTCGATGGATATCAACCGTAAGCGGGTCGGTTTCAGGCAGGGCACCCTCTTCATTCCCAGCCAGAATCAACCCGAAACGCCTGTCGATCTGCACTTTATCCTAACCCGGCTTGCTGCTGAGAATAGTCTGGCGGTTCTGGCCGCCCCAACAGGGTACACCCTGGAGGGGCCCGACCTGGGCAGTGGACGGTTTAGCGACCTGGCCCTCCCAAAAGTCTTGGTTCCCGTCGGATCGGGCAGCAGCTCCCTCGCAGGTGAGCTCTGGCACCTGATGGACCTGGGATTTCAGGTACCCGTCACACTGGCTGACGTCAGGCGCTTCTCCGGCATCAACCTCGATCAGTACAACACCTTGGTCCTGACCTCGGCCAACTATCCCGACCTGGATTCCGGACAGTTGGAAAAAATCAGCACCTGGGTACGCAATGGAGGAACCCTGATCGCCCTGGCTGACGGGGTACAGTTTGCCGCCCGCAACGGTCTGGCCCGGCTCGAACCGGTTGAGGCCGCCGCACAATCAAGAGCCAGGGAACCGGCCTTGAGGCCATACGCGGCCAGAGGCACTGATAATACCGGGCGATCGATTCCGGGAACCATCTTTATGGCAAGCCTGGATACCACGCATCCGCTGGCCTATGGGTATACGCGCGACCGCATCACCCTCTTCAGGGAGAGCACCACCATTTACAAACCCGGCACGGATCGCTATGAGAACCCGGCGGTTTACACCGGTGATCCACTTGTTTCGGGCTACGTCAGCCAGGAAAACCTCGGCCGTCTGCAAAACGCGTCGGCACTCCAGCGGCAAACTCTGGGTAGGGGGAAGGTCATTCTTTTTATGGATAATCCGCTCTTCAGGGGTTACTGGTTCACCACGCACAAACTGTTCCTGAACGCATTGTTCTGGGGTAAGATCTAAAGTTAAGATCTTGATTCAGAAGCGCATAACCAGCCTGATAAAGATATTCCTGCCCGGCTCCGCCCTCACCAGTCCCCGATTGGTCGCCAGGTGGTTCCGGTAG
>JAWOHI010000132.1:0-6444 GCA_046485255.1 Bacteroidales bacterium | reverse complement strand
CTACCGGAGGGTCACCCCGCGGGGCCACCCTGCCGGACAGGAGGATTTCCTGCAGGAGGGGAACCGGATGGTGGCGGCCGGCTATGTCATCTACGGCTCCTCAACGATGCTCGTCTATACCACCGGCAAGGGTGTGAACGGGTTTACCCTTGATCCCTCGATCGGGGAGTTCTGCCTGTCGCATCCGGATATCCGGATGCCCGAAACCGGCACAATCTACTCGATCAACGAGGGGTACTACGCCCGGTTTCCAGAAGGGGTAAAACACTACATCAAGTATTGTCAGGAGATCGATCCGCCGACCGCGAGGCCATATACGTCAAGGTATATCGGCTCCCTGGTGGCCGATTTCCACCGGAACCTGCTGAAGGGCGGGATATTCCTCTACCCGCCGAGTGCGGCGGCCCCGGCGGGGAAGCTGAGGCTGGCCTATGAATGCAACCCGATCGCCTTCATTGCCGAACAGGCCAGTGGGCGTGCTTCCGATGGCGCAAACCGCATCCTCGACCAGAAGCCCGTGTCGCTGCACCAGCGCACGCCGTTCTATGTCGGGAGCCTGCGGATGGTAGGGAGGCTGGAGGAGTTCCTAGAGTTGTCAACTCTTAAGAAATGACAACTTTTTTTCTCAAACCTAAATCGCTGATTGATTACAGGTTGCAAAATTATTATACTTATATAACATCACCCATTATTTGTAATTACTTGAATATCTTCAACTTTCACATTTGAGTTGTCAACTACATTGAGGTTGTCAAGTCAAGTCAATAATCTTAATTTTAAAACGTTAAATTCCTGACAATGGGTCTGTTATAAAAACAACTCGAATAGTCAGGCACTAAACACTGATTAACAAGGTCCTTTATTACAATATCTTACTGAGAGGTTAGCCGGAGAAAGACAGTTGACAACTCTTTAAAGTTGACAACTCTATTTAATGATCACCCCCCCGCTCTCCATATACCGCTCTCCAATCACCCAAATGGTATAGAACCCGGGCGCCAGTTTTCCGGTTTGAATAATGCTCTCTCCCGGCTTCAGGTCCGTACGGTCATAAACGACCCGGCCACTGGCATCCACCATCCGGATGCGCGCAGGGCCGCTGCCCGAAACGGATAACCTGATGCCCGTACCCTGTTCTGCCGGGTTGGGGTAGATTTTTAAGCCTCCCGGCCGGCCGGGATAATCCCGACCCTCTACTAACGTGTTGAGCCCCTTCAGGAGATTGACGGATGGGGCGTCACTCACGACGCACAACTGCAGCGGCCCGGCGATCCCGCATTCCGACGCGAAAACAAAGGTGCCGGGTTCCCCGGCGAGAACCTCCGCGGCCGAGCACCCCCGCTCCCATCCACCAGCTGCCTCATCAACCGGGCGCGTAAACAGGAGCGCTTGTCCCGGTGCAGCAATCAGCGTATCCGTCGGCGAACCCTGCAGCGGGAGCAGCCTGACCTGATTCGTCGATATAAAGTGGTCATTTTCGAAACTGTTGATGATCCAGTAACAGTCGAGACCCGGATTTCCATTAGGACGATCGGACGGGTCGCCGGCGAGGCGGGTGACCACGAGGCCATCCCCCGGATAAAGCGGGGCGTTGGGCGGAAATCCCAGCGTGAGGCCAGTCTCGGGAAACGAGTAAGTCCCGCCGGTATGCACGGCCAGGCGACTGCTGGTGCCGCTGCCGACCGGAGCCGAAGACCGGGTACGCGCCGCACCGCCGTTCAGGTTGCCGTTCGTCGATCCGACCCGGTTGAAGACGATGCCACCGGTTTCATTGAACTGGTAATAGGCCTTGAAAGTGGGGTCATCACGGTAGTGCTCCCGGGTTAAATGCTGATTTTCACGAATTTCCTGCATCGACAAGGCCCTTTCCCAGATGCAGACCTCATCGATCAGGCCCTTGTAGTTCCGGCTCGACCAGCCCATATAGCTGCCAATATCCATCGTGGCAATCCTGGCCGTCTGAAGACTGATCACGTGCCGGGATGGGATCCCGTTGACATAAAGAGTGACCGAGCTTCCGTCGGCCACCATCGCCACGTGCGACCAGCGACCAGATGGTACGATCAGCTTGCTGTCCCAGTACCAGGCCCCTCCCGGCCAGTGGTAGCCCAGGGTGTTGTTGCCACCGCGGAAATTAAACCCGGCGGCTTCTCCGTTGCTGATGACGATACCGGTATAATCAGGCTGGAGCCCGTCGGGTTTGACCCACGCCGTAATCGTCAGGACCTTGGTTTCTATCCCCAGGTCACCGGTTACCGCGAAATCCCCGGTAACCTTACACTCCAGGGCCAGCCCGGCCTTTGGGTCGGGCTCCGGCCTTCCAACAACGGTGACCATCCGGGAAACTGCCCGCGTGTCGGTGAACCCGTCGCGGTCGGTCACGGTAAGCATCACATCATAAGATCCTTCGCGGCCGAAGACCACCCGCGGGTTCCTGGCCGTCAGCGAGCTGACATAGTCCGGCTCGGGAGAAAAGGCCCAACTCCAGGTGGCCCCATCGGCCCGGATGATCGAATGGCTTTCAAATCGAACGGTGTCGGCTGGGTTGAAGACCGTATCGGTCACGGTCATCGGTTGAGCCAGGGGTTTAGAAGGCAGCGCCAGGTCTGTTTCCCAGATGCCCCGCCCGCCCGTGGCCAACCGGAGCTTGTTACCGGCATAGAACGGCTTCATCTCCATCGCGCGGGTCCAGGCCGGCAACCCGTCCATAAACTCCGACCAGTTCTCCGAGGCGGGGTCGTATAGGTAAACGCCGGCCGAAGTGGCCAGGTACACCACTCCTTCTGTCCCTCCCTGGAACTGGATGTCCAGAGGCCGCTCATCATTGAAGAGATCCGAGTTCCTGGCCTCCCACGACTTGCCCCCATCGGTGGTCCGGTACACTTTCCTCCCGTTGCCAGCATTGACGGCGATTACCCATAACTCATTCTCATCCATTGGATTGGACGTGATCTCCAGTCGCCAGCGATCGTTGGTCGGCACAACGGCAGTTGCGGTCCAGGTTTTCCCCCCATCGGTACTCCGGCGCAGGGAACAGGGATCCCAATAGCCTCCCTTGGGCTGAAACACGCACCAAATAACCTCCGGGTTGCTGCGGCATACCTCAATCTCCAGTACCTTGCCGGTGCCAAAATTGTAGAGCGTTTCGAAATACCCGCCCCCATTGGTCGATTTCCAGATCTTGCCACTTTCACCGAGATAAAGGTGGCCCGAATAGCGGGGATCCCACTCCATCTCACTCGAATAGGATTCCGTATAGCTTTCCGTCGGGTACATTCCGAGCTTGGAGAAGTAAATCACCTCACCGTCAAGGGTTTCTGGGAGAATCACCGAATTGATGTCGGAGAAGTAGGCCTTCCGGCTCTCCATCGGGTTGACATAGCCGGTGGGGGCCTCCGCACCGCCGAGCCGGAGGGAGTTGCCCGTGCCGTATGAAGCCAGGTAACCGCTGTTCCCATTGTGGTAGCGGCCGCCAACCAGCACATCCTCGTTCCACCCCTGGCCAAAGCCCCAGTAATCGGATCCGGCCAACCCATAATTCCTCGTCTCGTGCGACCGCAGCTCGTCGGTCGAATAGTTGATGCCTCCGTCGCTGCTAACGAATATCTCATTGCCACGAACGTGAATATCTTGGATATCAGGATGAATCCATCCAATATCCTGTTGGGCGTAATAAGATCCGATGCGTGTCCAGGATGCCCCGCCGTTGGTGCTGCGCAGGAAATTGATGGTACCGAGCCACAGCTTGTTCGGGTCCTGGTGCGAAACATCCAGCGCAAAATCGTAAAACCCCTGGTGGAAGCCGGTCCCGTCAGGATTGAAAGAGGCCGGGTTCTGGCGGTTCGTTGAGTAGGGCCCGCCGTCCGGCGGGTTGGGGTTGACCCAGGACTCGCCGGCGTCGTTGCTCCGGTAGAGGCCGATCCAACCATTGTCGCCGGCTTTGCTCTCCCCGATCAGCGCCACATAGACCAGATCGGGTGCGGCCGGCGTTACGGCGATCTTGGCACCCTGGTCGGTGGCCGAAGCCGGTGCGGCAGGCACATACCAGCCGCTCTCCCGGATGGTGAAGGTGCCGCCCCCGTCGGTCGACTTGAAAAGCTCGCAGCGCTTGGCAGCCGCGTTATTCCGGGTCAGATAGAGGATCTGCCGGTCACTTGGATGAAACTTGATGTCCCAGCACTTCCCCTGTATCAGGCGCTCCCAGGACACTCCCCCGTCGGTGGTCCTGAAGAGGCCGTTGGCAGCGGCACAGAAGGCTTTCGAGTCATCTACGGGGTCGATAAGCAGTTGAAAAATCTCATCACCAACCACATACGAAACCGACCAGGTTCCGCCACCATTATCCGAGCGGTAAATCCGCTTGTCGCTGGCAAAATAGACCAGGTCCGGATTTTTGGCCGAAATCTTGACATCATTGATGGTGACCACCGGAACGGAGGCCGTTACCAGGCTCCAGGTCAGCCCCTTGTCAATCGATTTGAACAGCCCGCCCGCTTCCGTGCCGGCGAAAAGGATCTCAGGCCGTGAATCCGCCTGGTCGAGGCAATAAACGTTGGCCTGCCAGGAAACGGTCAGGTCGGGCTGATCGTTAGCGGCATAAGTGGCAAAGGGGCCGATCGGGGTCCAGGAACCGGGGCGCCCCGACTTGACCCGTACCCGGGCCTCCATCTTCCTCAGCAGGGCCTCCTCTTCCAGAGGCCCGGGGAGCCGGATGAAGCCCTCCGGATTCATCCACTCGTCGGCAAACCGCCGCCAGTGCCGGTAGTTCTGGGTGTGTACCGTTTTTTCGAAGGGGTGACTCGCATAATATTTATCGTATTCAAAATCAACCTGTTTGATGTTCGGATCATCGCCGTACATCAGCCTGGCCCATTCGGGCATTTCGGGTTCTTGTTGTGGCAGGGTTTTGAAAAATGCGGAACGGTTTTGGGCGGAAGCAGTGTCATTCAAAGCCAGGGCAATCAGCAAAAAGAGGCAGGCTTGTCTCATCTCCGGGGATTTGGTCAAATTGAATCCCAAAAGTAAGACAAAACGCCGTCAAACCGGTATCTTTGTTTTAGTAACGGCCCGACAATGAGATTCCGACACCCAATTATCCGTCCAATCTTCCTCATCTTCCTTTCTTTATTCTTTATCCCTTACTCTTCCCCCACTTTCGCCCAGTCGAGGCCTAAAGTAGCGCTGGTCCTGAGCGGTGGGGGTGCCGCCGGGCTGGCGCACGTGGGGGTCATCAAGGTGTTGGAGGAGGTGGGAATGCCGATTGACTTCGTAGCCGGAACCAGTATGGGATCCATCGTCGGGGCAATGTACGCGATGGGAATGAACTCCCAGGAGATGAGGAGGTTGGTGATGGAGATGGATTGGGAAACCCTGCTGACCGATGCCGTTCCTCGCTCCGACCTCTCCTTTGAATACAAGGAGGAGCTGGAGAAATATTTCTATGATTTCCCGATCACGAAAGAAGGGGTTCACCTGCCGGCCGGACTGGTGGCCGGCACTAATATCACCAATATGATGGCCGGGCTCACCTGGCCGGCCTACCATATCCGTAACTTCAACCAGCTGCCGAGACCTTACCTCTGCATCGGAGCCGATATCGTAACCGGCGAACAGGTAGTGCTCACCTCAGGCGTTCTCCACGATGCCCTGAGGGCCAGTATGGCCATCCCGACGGCCTTTACCCCCGTGGAGGTACACGGAAAACTCCTGGTAGATGGCGGTTTCATCAACAACTTTCCAGCAATGGAGGCCAAGCAAATGGGAGCCGACATCATCATCGGGGTCGACGTGCAACGCGATCTGTACGAAAAAAATGAACTCAAGTCGGTCATCAACATCCTGAAACAGATCAGCTCGCTCACCCGGGAGGACGTCAACGTACGCAACCGCCAGATGTGCGACATCCTGATCCGCCCCCGGACCCCCGGTGCAGGGACCCTGACTTTTGGGCTGGCGTATCAGATTATGCGGGACGGGGAGAGGATCGCACGTGAGCACTATTCCGATCTGAAAAAGCTCGCCGATCAGCTGAACCGCTACCCGGGTGAACCGTCAAACCCCATTAAGCCGCTTGCCCCGGTCGACTCGGTCTATGTCAGGGAGATGGCCTTCATCGGGCTGGAGCACGTGAGTCCCGATTTCGTCAAATCGAAGCTGAACCTGCCCTTCCCGGCCTGGCTCACCGCAGGGGAGATCTACCGGGCCCTGCAGCGGGTTTATGGAACCAATGAGTTTGTCAGGGTAACCTACCAACTCGACCCCGTGTTCGATGGGGTTAGGCTCACCATTCGCGCCGAAGAGAAAGAGCAGAACCTCGTACACATTGGCGCCCATTTCGATAACCTTTTTAATGATCTTTATTTGCCCAGTCCAGGTTAAAGAATGTAAGACCCCTTGTATTTAGAAGGCTCTTGCGTGTAAAAAAAGCTTCATGTCCGCATATCA
>JAWOHI010000117.1:0-4933 GCA_046485255.1 Bacteroidales bacterium | reverse complement strand
GCACTACAGCGGATATCAGGCCTGGATCTTTTCGGGCAATCCCGATGCGATGAAGGCGATCGGCCTGCACCCGACCAGGAAGATCCCCCTGCTCAACGGCTCCATTGAATGCTCCTTCCGCCGGTACGACGTGTATGCCGGAAGCCGGAAAGTCAAGTATCAAACCAGAAACAACCTCTCCAAATGAAACGTTTCCATCTGCTCATTCTCCTGCTGGGCCTTGTTGCAGCGGGCGCAACAGGACAGAGCCTGACCATTGAACAGGCGGTAACCCACACCGGCTTCTTTGCCGATGCACCGCGCCTGATCTGGGGCGGCCCGGCCGGCAGCTACCTTCAGGTCAGGAATGATGAGATGATCGCGACATCGGTGCGCAACGGCAAGGAGTCGGTATTGCTGAACCGCGAGGCGCTGAACCGCGCCCTGGGTGAAGCGGGGGTTGATCCCCTGAACCGCCTGAGCCTTCCCCAGGTGATGGCCGGAGGCGAGTTCCGTTTCACCGGCGACCGGTGGATCGTCGATTATGACTGGAAGCAGGGCAGGGTGCTCCGGAAGATGAAGGTGCCGGGCCTGGCTGAAAACCTGGTTCTTTCGTCCGACATCCGGAGGATGGCCTTCACGCGGGGTGCCAATGTGTATATGTCTGATGCCGAAGGCCGTGAGACGGTCGTAACGACCGACACCCTGGACGGCATCGTGAATGGGCAAACGGTATCGCGGAACGAATTTGGCATCAGCGGCGGCCTGTTCTGGTCGCCCAAGGGGAATATGCTGGCTTTCTACCGGAAGGACGAACGCCGGGTGCCCTTGTACCCGCTGATGGATATCAGCGCCGTGCCCGCGGTAGCGACTCCCGTGCGCTACCCGATGGCTGGCGGCCCCAGCGAGGTGATCAGCCTGGGAATCTATGATTGTCAGACTGGCAAGACCATCTTCATCGAGGAGAACGCCTTTGACGAGGAACGATACCTGACCAATGTCACCTGGGATCCGCTGGAGCGGTTCGTGTACGTCGCGGTTCTCAATCGAGCTCAGAACCATATGATGCTCAATAAGTACGAGGTCAGGACCGGCCGTAAGGTGCATACCCTCTTCGAAGAGCGATCCGAATGCTATGTGGAGCCGCTCAGGGGACCGATCTTCCATCCGACAGATCCGGAGCAGTTTATCTGGTTCAGCGAGCGGGACGGGTTCGACCATATCTATTTATACAAGGCCAGCGGTCAGCTGGTCAGGCAGCTGACATCCGGTAATTTTATGGTGACCGACTTTGCAGGCTGGGATCCGAGAGGCCGCTCGGTGTATGTCACGACCACGGAGGTTAGTCCGCTCGAACGCCATTTTTACCGGGTCGACCTGCAGACCGGAGCCCGGACCCGCTTGACAGCCGATGCCGGGAACCATCAGGTTCAGGTGAGTCCGGATGGTAAATATCTGATTGACAGCTATTCCAATTATACAGTACCGCGGCGTATCCTGCTGGCGGATGAGAAAGGTCGGGAGTTGAGAAAACTCTTTGATGCGCCCGATCCGCTTGCCGGCATCCGGCTCGGTGAATATAAGCCGCTGACCATCAAGTCGGTCGACCGAAAAACCGACCTGCACGGGTTCCTGATCCTGCCCCCCGGTTTCGATCCATCGAAAAAATACCCGGTGGTGGTTTACGTTTACGGTGGTCCACACGCTCAACTGGTGATGAATCAATGGTTAGGCGGAGCTTCGGGCTGGCAGTACTATATGGCCCAGCAGGGGTACATCGCCTTTACGATGGACAACCGGGGATCCGATTCCAGGGGGCGCGACTTTGAACAGGTTATCCACCGCAACCTGGGTCAGGCGGAGATGGCCGACCAGCTGGAGGGGATCCGTTACCTGTTTTCGCTGCCTTACGTTGACCAGGAGCGGATCGGCGTGCACGGATGGAGCTACGGGGGATTTATGACCGTATCCCTGATGCTGAACCATCCGGACATCTTCCGGGTTGGGGTGGCCGGCGGGCCGGTGATCGACTGGAAATATTACGAGGTGATGTATGGGGAGCGTTATATGGACACCCCGCAGGAGAATCCGGAGGGGTACGAACTGTCGAGCACCCTGAACAAGGTCAGAAACCTCAGGGGCAGGCTGATGCTCATCCACGGGGACATCGATCCCGTGGTGGTGATGCAGAACTCCCTGGATTTCCTCCGAAAGGCCATTTCGGAAGGCAAACTGGTTGATTATATGGTCTATCCCAGGCACGAGCATAATGTCAGGGGGCGTGACCGGATCCACCTGATGCGAACGGTGACGCGCTATTTTGAGGACCACCTTTAGCCGCCCGGCAGGAGAAACTCTTTTATGCGAGAATGGTTGCCCAAGTTGGCCCGCAAAGTGGGTCAAGAGAGACTTTTATCATAAATAGTCTGGGCTAAAAAAGTTACCTTTGAAGATTAACTTAACCCATAAAGGCCTTTTTTCAATCAAATGAAAAATACACCGTTTACACTTTATCACCAGCAACTGGGCGCCCGGATGGAGCCTTTCGCCGGTTACCTGATGCCGATCGAATATTCGGGCATCAATAACGAACATATGCAGGTTCGGGAAAAACTGGGCGTGTTTGATGTTTCCCATATGGGAGAGTTCTGGGTCAAGGGGCCCCGCGCTTTCGAGCTGGTTCAGCGCCTGACGACCAATGACGTGGCTGCCCTCTATGACGGGAAGGTACAATATTCGTGCTTTCCGAACGGGAATGGTGGCATCGTTGACGACCTGCTGGTTTACCGGATCGATCCGGAAACTTACCTCCTGGTGGTGAATGCTGCCAATATTGACAAGGATTGGGAGTGGTGCGCCTCGCACGCCCTTGAGATGGGCCTCGAGGTGGGGCGCGAGCTCTACAACGCTTCGGACGAGATAGCCCAGTTGGCCGTACAAGGCCCACTGGCCCTGAAAGCTATGCAAAAGCTTACCGGGGAGAATATCACGGAAATGGAATACTACACCTTCAAGAAGATCCCGTTTGCCGGGATCAAGGAGGTGATCTTTTCAACTACGGGCTATACCGGGTCGGGCGGATGTGAAATCTACTGTGCCAATGAGGATGCCGAACAGCTCTGGGCCGCCGTATTCGAGGCGGGCGCCGAGTTTGGGATCAAGCCGATCGGACTCGGAGCCAGGGATACCCTGAGGCTCGAAATGGGATACTGCCTCTACGGGCACGACATTACCGATGAGACCTCCCCCATCGAGGCCGGTCTGGGTTGGATCACCAAGTTTGTTGAGGGCAATGATTTCATTGACAGGCCTTTGCTAGAGAGCCAGAAAGCAATGAAAACGGCCCGCAACCTGCGCGGATTCATAATGAAGGAGCGCGGCATACCACGCCAGCACTATCCGATCCTCAACGCAGAGGGTGCCGTCATCGGTGAAGTGACCTCAGGGACACAGTCGCCGGTGTTACAGCAGGGAGTTGGGATGGGCTATGTTAGTGCGGCCAACTCCAGGATCGGCAGCGAGATTTTTATTCAGGTTCGCAATAAGAGCCTGAGAGCCGAAATCGTGAAATTGCCATTTATTCAGATCTAAATAATTCACCATCAAAATATTAAAGCAATGAGAAAACACATTTTCAACGCTGGCCCGTGCATACTGGCCGATTCAGTCAGGGAGAACACTGCAAAAGCGGTCCTGGAACTGGGTAATTCGGGTATGTCGATCATGGAGGTTTCGCACCGCGGCAAGGAGTTTGAAGCCATTATGGCTGAAACCACCGAGCTATTCAAGGAGATCCTGGAGATCCCTGAAGGCTATTCAGTCCTCTTTCTCGGGGGAGGGGCCAGCCTGCAGTTCGCAATGGTTCCCTTTAACTTCCTGAACAACAAGGCTGCCTATCTCAACACCGGCACCTGGGCATCGGGAGCCATCAAGGAAGCCAAGCTGTTTGGCCCGGTCGACGTGGTAGCCTCATCAGAAGACAAGAATTTCAGCTACATCCCGAAAGGGTATGCGATTCCGGAGGATGCCGACTATTTCCACATCACCACCAACAACACGATTTTCGGTACGGAGATCCTGCAGGACATCGATAGTCCGGTGCCGCTGATCGCCGATATGTCGTCCGATATTCTCAGTCGCCCGGTGGATGTATCCAAGTATGCCCTGATCTATGGCGGCGCGCAGAAGAATATGGGACCGGCCGGTGTCACGGTGGTGATCCTCAGGAACGAAATGCTGGAACGGGTTACCCGCACCAATATCCCGACGATGCTGAAATACCGCATTCACGTGGACAACAATTCGATGAAGAACACCCCGCCCTGCACCGCCATCTTTACGGTGAGGGAGGTGCTGAAGTGGGTCAAGGAGATGGGTGGACTCAAGGAGATGGACCGCAGGGCCCAGGCCAAGGCCGACCTGCTCTATGCTGCCATCGACGAGAGCCCTGTTTTTGTCGGTACCGCCGCCCAAGAGGACCGCTCCAGGATGAATATCTGTTTCGTGATGAAGGATGAGTACAAGGAGAGGGAGGCTGATTTTATGGAGCTCACCAAGTCGAAAGGCATCGTGGGTATCAAGGGGCACCGCTCAGTTGGCGGATTCAGGGCTTCGTGCTACAACGCGCTTGAGATCGAAAGCGTTCAGCTGCTGGTTGATACGATGAAGGAATTTGCAAAAATGATTGTCAAATAAATACCCCCTGATAATGAAAAAAGTATTGGTTGCCACGGAGAAACCATTTGCACCGATTGCCGTCAAGGGCATCCGTGAAGTGGTGGAGAAAGCCGGATACAGCCTGCTACTCCTGGAAAAGTACACCTCGCCGGAACAGCTTTACGAGGCGGCTGCCCAGGCAGACGCCATGATCATCAGGAGCGACCTGGTCACCCGGGAGGTCCTCAACGCAGCACCCAACCTGAAGATCGTCGTCAGGGCGGGGGCCACGAACGAG
>JAWOHI010000114.1:0-4734 GCA_046485255.1 Bacteroidales bacterium | reverse complement strand
AAACAGTTCTTTTCTCACGGGTGGCCATGGTAGCCATCGCCGCGGTAATCCCCTCCTCAAAAGCCTGGTCGATATTGCAGCTGGGCTGTTTCCCTTCTCGGATCGACTCGATCCACTCGGCAATGTGCAGGTGAGTGGTGTCGACCCTGCGGCCGTTTCGGTAAGTATAGAGAAGTCCACGGCTGGCAAAGTACTGTTCAGTGGCAGTTGCCACCGAGTCAACATTTTTGCGTCCGGGGATGTAGGTGTAGATTGGGACGCCCGGGTCGATAAGACCGTTTTGAATCTTCTCTTTATACCTTGTGCTTTCGGCGCAGGCATATATGCTCAGGTTATTCCCCAGCTCCATGGAAGCATCGTGACCCATAATCATCTTTCCCCGGTCCTGGTTGTTGGCCAAAGAGGCGCTGTACATGAGTGTGAAATCGAGGTGGGGATACTCCAGTACCGTGTTCCATACATCGGGGACCTCCCTGATTTCATCGACGTAATGTTCTTTCCCTTTATAGAAATAGACACCTCCGGAGGCTACAGCCGTTTCCGGGATTCCCATACCAAGGATCTGGTTTACTGCATCATATTCATGGGTTAGCAGGTCGCCCGAAAGACCGGTCCCATAGTCCCACCAGCATCTCCAACGGAAGAAACGTTCAGGGCTCCAGGGATGTTTTGCTTCACAGGGTTCTTCAAATGTGGCCCAATCCACTGTTTGTTCATTCGCCTGCGGATGGATATCATATACCCAGGCCCCGTTTGGGGAGTTTCTGTTTGTGCATACTTCCACCAGGTTGATTTTTCCAAGGAGGTTTTTATCCACAGCCTCTTTGGCTTTAATATAACTTTCGGTTTGCCTTCCCTGGTGTCCCAGCTGGTAAATAATTCCGCTTTTCTTGACTTCATCCCTGACGGCATAAACCTCTTCTAAGGTCCGGGTAAACCCTTTTTCGGCATAGACATGTTTCCCTGCTTTGGCAGCATCGATGGTCATCCTTGCATGCCAGTGGTCCGGAGCGGCAATGATTACGGCATCAATATCATCCGAGGCAAGCATCTCCTGGTACGTTTTGAATCTTTTTACAGGGCTTCCCAAAGCACCTCCAATACCCTCCCTGCCTATGTTTCCGGCAGCTGACATTGCCCGTTCGGCATGCACATCGAACAGATCGCACACGCCTGTAATCTTTACGTTCAGGTCATCCTGTTCCAGGAACTCTTCATATCTCTTATTCCGGGAATCTTTGGCCGCTTCATCCTTCCACTGCTGGATTGTCTCGGGCTGAACAAAACCGGCTCCTTTCATAAGCTGGGTCCCCCTGATGCCAAAACCGATTATCCCTATCCTGATGGCATCTCCGTCGTGTTTATAGCGGCTGAATTCCAGGTTTTGGCTGCTCATGTTTAGTTCATTAGCCAGCTTGTGGTTTTTAATATGATCCTGTTTCCGTTTTCTCCAGGTACCATATGCCATTGCACCCAGGACAGGTACAGTAGCCATTCCTTTCAACAGATCCCTTCTATTCATACAATTTTTTAAGCTTATCAGGTTCAATTTTTAAATACAAATCTGTCCAGGCCCACCGATTTCCAGGTTGGGAATAAAAGTATTACCCAGAGTGCAAACATCTCGATCAGATTTTTATTGACCCAGAGGTAGGCTCCTTCACTGGGTATTGCATAGTTAGCCCCAATGATGGCCGGGTGAGAGAGGTAATAGAATGCCAGCAATACGATTCCGGAGATGAGTGCGGTCCGGGTGAAGAGTCCCACGATCAGTCCTGCGCCGATCAATATCAATCCCCACACATTCAGGAAGTCCATCACATTTAATGCGCCGGCGTTTCCTGCAAGCGATTGGAATACACCTTCAAAAAATCCTTTGGAATCCATTAGATAACCCAGGGAGGACCAGTCGGGGTTGAAAAGTTTGGTAAGGCCCTCATATAGGAAGTGCCATCCGATGGCAACCCTGAGGATTACCAATGCCCAGACCTGTGTAATTGTGTAATTGTTCAGTTTCATTTGATTTCACTCTTTACCGGAAGGTTAAATTGAGAAAATTGTAAAACTAATAATTTAGTCTTAATTTCCTTATTATTTTTGCTTCTGGGTGTTCAGGAATTTGCCAATGATGAGTGCAATGACGATCACAAGGTAGAGCTGTCCTCCGACCGCAACAAAGATGGACAGTGAACGGGCCAGGGGAGCAGTGGGTGTGATATCACCATAACCTACGGTACAAAGGGTGACAAATCCGAAATAGATATAATTGCTAAGGTTCTCAGATCCGGCTTCAAGGGTGATGAAGCTGCCTGGAATAAACAGGTCAATACTGATAAATAGGATTGAAGCGGTCAGTCCCATCAGCAGATAACTGTTGATGGCACACAGGACAGTCGACTTTTCAACAGATTTGGCCTGACTCACATGTGCAATGAGGGCGGTTGTGGAAAAGATCAAAGAGATGGTTGTCAACAGAAAAGAGATGATATTGAGTGCTTTGCTTCCGGGAAACAGGTATGATAATGCCAGGCTCATCAAAGTAAGGAATCCCAGGGAAAAAAGCAGTTTGAAAATTTGTTTTTGATAATCTGCAGCAAATATACCGGAGATCACCACCAGGATCAATGCTGAATGGGTAACGATTTTGCCGAATTGGCCCATTAAAGGGGCGATAAAGATCAGGACGAATAAGGCTAAAAGGAGGATGATATTATTTCGCCAGAGTTTTATTTGATGTCCGATGGAATCACTGATGAAACGGTTTGATTGCGAAGTTGGTAAAATCATGTCTGTTCCTTTTCGGGTATGCTGCGGATTATTTTATGAATGGTCAGAGTGTTCCTATGCTCCTCCCTGATGTAATGCACCGAGTCCGAAAAGGCTCTGATCAGCGAGAGGCCCATACTTCCATCGTCTGCGGACACCGGATCGGAAGCATGGCCAGAGTCGTATTCAAGCGGCTGCGAGCGGTCGTTCGCTCCGAGGCCGCTTCATCATCCCCTGGGGGCAGGAGGAGGAACAACTCCACCAGGGACTCCTGCTCCGCCGCGATGAAGACTGGGGGGATGAACCGGACCCGCGGGCCATCTACGAATTCGTGCGCAATCACATCGCCTACGAGCCCTACTTCGGATTCAAGAAGGGCGGGGAGATGACCCTGCTCGACGGACGCGGCAACTCCTTCGATCAGGCCAACCTCCTCCTCGACCTCCTCATGCTCGCCGGCTATCAGGCGGATTACATCTACGGAACGATCCGTCTGTCGGGAGAACAGTTCACCGCCTGGATGGGCATCGAGGACGACCCTCTCCTCGCCATACAGCTCCTGGCGGACGCCGGCATCCCGGCCGAGGTGCACCATGCTGACGGTGTCATCAAGCAGGTCATCCTGATCCATCTCTGGGTCAAGCTCTGGACCGACAACGTGAACTTCGTCTCCGTGGCACTGGACCCGAGCTTCAAGGAGACCTCGCGAACCCCGGGAATCGAGCTGGGCCCGGCCCTGGCTTACGACCGGGCCGACTTCCTGGCCCAGGCCCTGGAAGGGGCCGGCAGCACGGAGCACTACGTTCAGAACCTGAATCGGAAGAACGTGAGGCAGTTGCTTGCCTCCTACTCCATGAACCTGGCCGCGTACCTGGAGACAACCCATCCCGGCGACGGCATGGAAGACATCATCGGCGGGGAGGCGATCATTCCCGTCACCGGACAGCCCTTCGAGGAAACCCTGGACTACGAGCTCGAACGCATCCGGATCTTGAACGGGTTCTTTGAAGGGCGGGATTGGGCGATCTCGACGATGGTGACGATCAAGTATCAGGGCTGGGAGCATTTGTTTCCCGCCTATGACCTCTATGGCGAGCGGCTGACGCTGACTTTCACGCAGGACCCAGGCCCACTGACCGCCCATCTGATCCTCGATGGTTACGAACAGCACTCGTTTCCGGTCACCGATCCCGATGAGGCGCTGGAGATTTCCATTGACCATCCCTACCCTGCCTTTGACGGGGCGTATCAGGATCAAACAGGGGCGGTGGCCCCCCTGCCCGGCGTGACCCACATCTACGCGTTCACCAGCGGCTTTGGCACGACCGGTCGTCAGTGCCTGGAGAAGCACCGAAGAACCCTGCGGCAGTTCCTTGCGGACGGGGAGGCGCCCGGCTCGGAACCGGTGATGGGGGAATCCCTGGCAATGATCGGCCTCACTTGGATGGCCGAAACGAGCCGCGCGACCGAGATCGCCGACCGGATGTTGGGAACCCGGACCATCAATCACCACGTCTTCGGAATGGTCGGCCAGCAGGATTCTCCACGGATGGACCTGGCGCTGATGGGCCGCAGCATTCTGGGAACCTCCCGTCTGAACAGTGCCTGGAACCAGTTCGGCATCAACAGCGCAATGGAAGGCGGCGTCATGGCCCAGATGCAGCCCATGGCGGGAGTCTCCGCCGTTCGCTTGCTGGACATCGCCTGCGCCCAAGGCGACAAGATCTTCGATGCCACCCCCGAAAACTACCTCGAGGAGGTCCGGCCCCAGCTCCGCGATTATCCGCCGGACTACCTGGCTGCGGTCGACCTCGAGGTGGCCGCGGGAAACCGGATGATCCTGCCGGAACACGGGAACCTCCAGGAAGGGGATTATCAGGGGATTGGCGTCTATTCGATCTCGACCGAGGCCGGCCCTGCCGCGCTCATTCGCGGTGGCCTGCACGGAGGTCAAGGGACTCGCAAGGG
>JAWOHI010000091.1:0-4958 GCA_046485255.1 Bacteroidales bacterium | reverse complement strand
GGTACTATGATCGCATTATTTGGAGTAACGAAGGATTGGGTAGGGTCCTGTGTGGGGACGTAAAATTAAGTGTCCCTATCTACATCGTGTCGTCCCTGCGCAATTCATCGATGATCCGCGTGAGGTTGCGGACCAGCGGCCTGGATTTTTTTCGCCAGATAAGGTATCCCACCAGGAAGGACAATCCCATTATGGTAAAGTAGCCGGCCTGGATCACCAGAATCGTGGTGAGCATATTCCAGGAGGCCGGCCAGTGGTTGTCGGCCAATGCCCAGGTCACCACGATATCACAGGAGAGCACAATAAAGATCACAAACCAGATCTTTCCCGGCCTCATCAGCTGGTGACGGTCACGGGCTGCCTCGAGCATTTTCAGGACAGGCGCCGTGTAATCAGCCTGGTAGGTCTTCCGGTAATGATAACGGAAAAAGAACGCCGCAACGGCAAAGATCATCACATAAAAGACCCCCTGAATCCGGTTCTCCATCGACAAGTCAGGATCGGGGTTGATGATCATCAACCCGAGATAGATTACGGCAAAAATCAGGTACAGAATGAACATCCTGTACATCAGTCGTTTATTTTTGCTATCCAGTCCCTTGAGCTGATCCACCACCTGGTCGAGCTCCGGCACTTGCCCCTCCGGAAATAGCCTGCCTTTCCTATTCCTGGTAATCATACTGCCCTCCTTTCACTTTGTTACGGAGCTCCTCCTTGATCCGGTGTATCTTGACCCGAACGTTGGTCTCCGTAATTCCCACGATTTCAGCAATCTCTTTGGACGAAAGCTCCTCAAGCATCAGGGAGATGATGATCTTGTCAACCACCGAAAGCTGGTTCATTAGGTCGGAAATGAGGTCTATCTGCTTGTCCTGCCGGATCTTGTCCTCAGCATCCTCGCTCACCAGGTCCCGAGCCTTTCCATCATCCCAATACATATTGAAATTCAAATACTTATGCTTACGATTCATATACGTAAGAGCGGTGTTCACGGCCACCCGGTAGATCCAGGTCGACAGCTGGGCATCGCCCCGGAATGACTCCATCCCTTTCCAGATGTTGATCAGGATCTCCTGGTAGAGATCATCCGAATCCCCCGACCGGCCGGCGTAATGCCGGCACACCGAACGGATCCGGCCCTGATTCTCTTCGATGATCTGCTTGTACTGCCTCTCCTTGTTGTCCATTTGGTTTTCGTCCTGCAGTTTGACAAAGAAGCCGATACAATGTTACAAAATTGAAGCGTGCGATTTTTGAAGATATTTATTATATTATAATCACTATTATGATCATAATATAATCATCTTGATGTCCTATCCCGATAATTCTATCCACAATCTTCCTCCGGTCACTGGTCACCGGTCACCGGTCACCGGCCACTATTCACTTGCCGCCCATGTTTCTCAACTGCCACAGCTACTATAGCCTCCGCTACGGCACCCTGACGATTGACGACCTGGTGGAGGAGGCCCTGAAAAGCGGGGTCACGGCACTGGCATTGACCGACATCAATAATTCGTCCGGCGTACCCGATTTCATCAAGGCCTGCGGGAAAGCCGGGATTCGTCCGGTTACCGGCATCGAGTTCAGGGCGGATGACGAGCTCAAATACGTGGGGCTGGCCCGAAACCGGGAGGGTATGCGTGAACTGAACGAACTGCTGTCAAACGGCAACATCAAGGACACTCCCCTGCCCGATCGGCCGGAAAACCTGGATAACTGCTTCATTGTCTACCCCTTCGCAAACCGTCCGAAGATCAGGCTGAAAGACAACGAATGGATCGGCGTCCGGATGCGGGATACCCGCCGGCTCCTTACATCCGAATTCAAGTCAAGCCAGTCGAAGCTGATTCTTCTCCACCCGGTGAGTTTCGCCGACACCAACGGATACCAGCTCCATCGTAACCTCCGGGCAATCGACCATAACACGCTGTTATCCAAACTAAACGGAAGCCAGACGGCTGATCCGGGCGACCGCTTCTGGCCAACTCACGAGCTCCGGGCAGCCCTCCACGATTATCCCAGGATCATACAGAACACCCTGCAGGTCACATCGCAGTGCGAAGCGGAATTTGACTTTCAAACGGTCAAGAACCGCCAGACCTTCACAGGCAGCCGCCGCGACGACTACCAACTGCTGACGAAGCTGGCGATGGACGGGGTGCAGTACCGGTACGGCAAAAAAAACAGCGAGGCGGTTCACCGTGTCCAAAAGGAGCTTGACATCATCGCAAGGCTCGGGTTCTCCGCCTACTTCCTGATCACCTGGGACATCATCCGGTACTCTATGTCGCGCGGCTTCCACCACGTCGGCCGTGGCTCCGGCGCCAACTCAATCGTGGCTTACTGCTTGAGGATCACTGATGTTGACCCTATCAAGCTCGACCTTTACTTCGAGCGGTTCATCAACCCCCGAAGAACCAGTCCGCCCGACTTTGACATCGATTATTCCTGGAAGGACCGGGAAGAGGTGCAGGACTACATCTTCAAGCGTTACGGGCACAAGCACACCGCCCTGCTCGGAGCTATGTCGACCTTCCGCGGCAAGTCAATCATCCGCGAGCTGGGCAAGGTGTACGGACTGCCGAAGGCCGAGATCGACCTGCTGATCGACGAACCCGAAAATGCGCGGAACAACACCGGAATCGTCGGCCAGATCAGGGAGATCGGGCGAAAGATGACCGACTTCCCCAATCTCCGGAGCATCCACGCCGGCGGCGTGCTGATATCGGAAAAGCCCATTGCCTACTACACCGCCCTCGATATGCCGCCCAAAGGGTTTCCGACCACCCAGTGGGATATGTACGTGGCCGAGGATATCGGCTTTGAGAAGCTGGATATCCTCAGCCAGCGCGGTATCGGCCACATTCACGAGTCGGTGGAGATCATCCGTGAAAACCGGGGTGTAAGCATCGACATCCACCAGGTGGATCAATTTATGGCCGACAGCCGCGTAAGGCAGCTCCTCAAAGCCGGGGAGACGAACGGGTGCTTCTACATCGAGAGTCCTGCAATGAGAGGGCTCCTGAAAAAGCTCCGGTGCGAAGACTACCTCACCCTGGTGGCAGCCAGCTCGATCATCCGTCCCGGCGTAGCCCGGTCGGGGATGATGCGCGAATACATCAACCGGTTCCACAATCCCGGAAATTTCACCTATCTGCATCCCGTAATGGAGGAGCAGCTTAAAGAGACCTTCGGGGTGATGGTCTACCAGGAGGATGTGCTGAAAGTGTGCCACCATTTTGCCGGGCTCGACCTCGGGGATGCCGACATCCTCCGGCGGGCGATGAGCGGCAAATACCGGTCGAAAGAAGAGTTCCAGCGCATCATCGAGAAATTCTTCCTCAACTGCAGCGAGAGAGGCTACCCCGAAGAGACCACCCGGGAGGTCTGGAGACAGATCGAATCCTTCGCCGCCTACTCGTTCTCAAAAGCCCACTCGGCCAGCTATGCCGTGGAGAGCTTCCAGAGCCTCTACCTGAAGGCCTACTACCCGAAAGAGTTTATGACCGCCGTCCTGAACAATTTCGGGGGCTTCTACTCCTCCTGGGTGTACATCAACGAAGCCCGGCGCTGGGGGGCAACCATCAACCTCCCCTGCGTGAACCACTCCAACCACCTGACCCGGATCATCGGGAACGACATATTCCTGGGGTTCGTCTTCATCAAGGAGCTGCAGCAGGAGGTAGGCCAGGAAATTGAGAAAAACCGAAGGGACAACGGGGAATATACCGACCTTGAACATTTTGTATCCCGCGTCAGGATTGGGATCCAGCAACTGATCCTCCTGATACGCACCGGAGCGTTCGGGTTCACGGGCAAGAGCAAGTCGACCCTCCTGTGGGAAGCGCATATGCTCCTGGGCAAAAAGGATTCAAAAGAGCTCCAGGACGTCCTGTTTGTTCTGCCCCGAAAAAAGTTCACCCTGCCAAACCTCGAGCGTAACCGGCTGGAAGATGCCTACGACGAGATCGAACTGTTCGGATATCCGGTCACATCCACCTACCTCGACCTCCTCGCCACCAACTTCCGGGGCGAGATCAAGGCACGCGATCTTTCAAGCCACGTCGGGCGAAAAGTCAGGATGGTCGGACAGCTGGTAGTGATCAAATATGTCAGGACCATCAAGCGCGAGTGGATGCACTTCGCCGCTTTCCTGGATGATACGGGCGAGTTCTTCGATACAGTCCACTTCCCCCAAAGCCTCAAACTCTACCCGTTCAAAGGCTATGGCGGCTATCTGATCCTGGGCAAGGTCGTCGAGGAATTCGGATTCCCCAGCATCGAAGTGGAGAAAATGGCCAAACTGCCGGTTAAAAAGTTGTCAAATTCCTAAAAGTTGTCAACTTTTAAAAAGTTGACAACTTTAAGAGGTAAGCCTCCACCAACTTCCGGCTTGCCGGGTCATTGATCAGGTTCCTGACTTCATCCGGATCTTCCTGCAGGTCATAGAACTCCTCAAAACCGGGATGCTGGGGGTACCGGATCAGCTTGTACCGCTCGGAACGGATGCATTCCGATTGCGGAATGTGCTCAAAATCCCACAGATGCTCAAAAAGGATGTATTCCCTTGGCGGAACGGCTTTGCCAATGACCACAGGCTTAAGGCTTTGTCCCTGAGCGGATTCTGGAACCGGAACACGGGCGAAATCGAGGATGGTGGGCCCGATGTCAATGTTCAATCCCGGAAAGGATGGAGTTTGGCCCCGATGCCTGGAAGGCGCACGGGGATCAAACAGGATCAGCGGCACCCGCAGGGACTGCTCATACATCAGCCACTTGCCGGCCAACTGCCTGTCACTCAGAAAGTATCCGTTGTCCCCCATTAAAATGATAATGGTATTATCGGATAAACCCCTCTCTTCCAGTTTTTTCCTGATCCTGCCGATGACCGCGTCGACTCCGCTGATCATCCGGTAATAACCTTTGACCATTTCCTGGTACTTTTCCGGGGTGTC